>DRAO01000306.1 GCA_011041825.1 Chloroflexota bacterium | reverse complement strand
CGGTTGATGTCATAATAAAGGCAGGGGCGGGAGCGCTTGCCAGGGGCAGGGTGGGAACAAGTGGCATAAGGGAAAATCTTGCGCAGGATGTCCAGGGTTTGGTGCAGGGCCGATGAGGACGTATAAGGGCCGAAGTAGAGGGAGCCATCGTTCTCCATCCGGCGGGTCATAAGCACACGGGGGAAAGGTTCGTGCCAGGTTATCTTGATGTAGGGGTATTGCTTATCGTCCTTCAGGCGCACATTGAAGCGGGGGCGGTGCTTCTTTATCAGGTTGCATTCCAGGACCAATGCCTCTAGTTCCGTCTCGGTAACGATGAAATCAATCTCGGCGGTTTTCCTGGCGATTTGGCGTACCTTGGGAGATGTTTGGCTGGAAGGCTGGAAGTAGGAGCGCACCCGACTGCGCAGGTTGACGGCTTTGCCCACGTAGATAACCCGGCCTTGGGCGTCCTTAAAGAGATAGACGCCGGTTTTGGCCGGGATGGTTTTGAGTTGTTCACGTATGGTTAAAGGCCACTTCTCTTCTTCCAGTTCCAACGGCATCTTTCAACCTGAACAGATTTCTTCTAGGCAACGGCTCCGCTGGCAATCCTTCCCGTGCCCTCCAGCAGCAAGGTGCACCGGGGCACCGTGCCCCCTACCGCTCTGGTCTCACCCCTGCCATCATAAGCCCGATGGTGTTGATGTCGGCTTCGTGGGCATCCATAATCCCCATTATCTTCCCCTCAAACATTACGGCGATGCGGTCGCTCATACACATTATCTCTTCCAGGTCCTCGGAAATCAGCAATATGGCAACCCCTCTGTTGCGCTGCTCGATGAGCTGACGACGGATGTAATCGGTAGCCCGCACATCCAGGCCATAGGTGGGATGCGCAGCCACGATTAAGCGGGGGTGGCCTGCTGTCTCCCGAGCCAGGATAAGGCGCTGGATGTTCCCACCCGAAAGCAATTTGGCCGGGGTATACTTGCTGGGGGTTATGATTTCAAATTCCCTGATCCGCTCATCAGCGAATTGCTTGGCATAGCGGTAGTTTAACAGCAGATTCGTGCTGAAGGGTTCCCTGCGATGGTGTTTGAGGATTAGGTTGTCGAGCACGCTCATATTAGGGGCCAGCCCCATATTGATGCGCTCTTCGGGCACATGGGCCACGCCTTTTTGGATGATTTCGCCCGGGGGACAATTGGTGATGTCCTCTCCATCCAGCAGGACCTGGCCTGAGGAAGCTTTCCTCAAACCGGTGATGACCTCCACCAATTCCTTCTGTCCGTTACCGGCTACCCCGGCAATGCCCAAGATTTCACCCTCTCGAATGGTGAAGGAAATCCCCTGCAATGCCATAACCCCTTTGTCGTTGAGGGCCTGGAGGTTCCGGACTTCCAGGACCACCCGGCCCTTTTCCCGGGGTGGGAGCTTTATCTCCCCCCATTCCTGTTCCCCCACCATCATCCGGGCCAGTTCTGTCACGCTCGTATCAGCGGTGTTGGTGGAGCCGACCACCCGGCCCCGGCGCAACACGGTTACCCGGTCGCTTATCTCCATTACCTCTTCCAACTTGTGGGTGATGAAGATGATGGTCTTGCCTTCATCAGCCATACACTTGAGGACTTCAAAGAGCTCCTGCACCTCACCGGGGGTAAGCATAGTGGTCGGTTCATCGAGGATGAGTATCTGGGCATTTCGATAGAGGGCCTTGACGATCTCCACCCGCTGTTGTTCCCCTGCTGAAAGTTGCCACACGTAGGCATCGGGGTCTACGTGGAGGCCATAACGGTCGGAAAGCTGTTCGATCTCATCTCGGACCCTCTCCAGGGGGAAGAAGAAATTGCCTGGCATCCCCAGGATTATGTTCTCGGCCACGGTATGGGTGGGGATGAGGTGAAAGTGCTGGTGAACCATCCCAATGCCTAAGGCGATGGCATCCTTAGGGGAATGGATATGGGCTTTTTGACCCCGGATGTAAATTTCCCCTTCATCGGGGCGGTAGATGCCGTAGAGGATGTTCATCAGGGTGGTCTTACCGGCCCCGTTCTCGCCCAGCAGGGCATGGATTTCCCCAGCTTTAGCTTCAAAATCCACGTGGTCATTCGCCACCACACCGGGGAACCGCTTGACTATCCCGATCATCTTAACGGCAGGGGCATCCTCCATAGCCTTTTACCCTCCACACCCCGTGTTCCGAAGCGGCGAAATTGCCTCGAAGGGCTTACTTCACGGAGTATATGGCTTCTCTTACTTCCTCCATAGTCTTCTCGGCAATGGCCTTGGCCCTGCGTCGCCCCTCTTCCAGCACGTCCCACACATAGTTGGGGTCGGCAGCAAGTTTCTCCCGCTTCTCCCGGAAGGGGGCAAAGTAATCTATGATGTTCTGAGCCAAGAGTTTCTTGCAATCCACGCATCCAATTTCAGCAGTCCGACATTCCTGGTCTATGCGTTCCACCTCATCCGGCGAGAAGAACTTATGCATAGAGAAGACGTTGCATACTTCGGGACGGCCAGGGATGTGCCGGTGGGTGCGTTGGGGGTCGGTGACCATCATCATCACCCTTTGGCGCACTTCCTCCGGAGGAGCAGCTATTTCTATGTGGTTATTGAGGGATTTGCTCATCTTGTTAACGCCATCTATCCCCAGCACTTTGGGGAATTCGGTGTAGAGGATCTCGGGCTCCACCAGCACAGGTCCGAAGAGCCGGTTGAAGCGCCGTACAACTTCCCGGGTGAATTCCAGGTGTGGGGCCTGGTCCACCCCTACGGGGACGATGTCAGCCTTATAAAGGGTGATGTCGGCGGCCATAAGGACCGGGTAACCCACCAGGCCATAGTTCACGTTGTCAGGCTGGGCCCGCACCTTCTCCTTGAAAGTGGGCAGGCGTAACAGCCGCCCCAAAGGGGTGATAGTGGAGAAGTACCAGGCCAGTTCCACCACCTCAGGCACGGATGACTGGACGAAGAGGATGGATTTCTCCGGGTCTAGTCCAGCAGCCATCCAATCCAATACCATCTCCTTGGTCATCTCTTTCAGATTGCCGAAGGAGGTGGTCATAGCGTGGAAATCCACCACGCAATAAATGGTTTCATAGCCCTGCTCCTGGAGGGCCACATAATTGCGGATAGCACCCAGATAATTGCCCAGGTGTTGGTGCCCGGTGGGGCGGGCACCGCTGAAGACCCTCTTCCTGGCCATAGCTCACATTGACCTCCTCAGGTATTTTGAGCCTTCAGGCTCTTTCCGCCAAAGGGGGAAGCCACATCGGAGTAATCGGACAGCCGAGCTCCCCTTAAAAGTTCGGGATAAGTTTACCACAAATCCGCACTTAGGGCAAAAAGGGGGCCTGTGGGCTCATCGGCCAGGATGATGGCCGGTTCGTTGGCCAGAGCCCTGGCAATGGCCACCCGCTGGCGCTCCCCGCCGGAAAGCTGTGCCGGAAGGTGGTGGAGCCGCTCTCCCATCCCCACCAGATGCAGCAATTCCTCCGCCCTTTGCCGACGCTGGCGGGAATTCAGCGGCCCGCCCAGCATCGGCATCTCCACATTCTCCGAGGCGGCAAGGGTGGGGATGAGGTTGTGAAACTGGAAGACGAGGGCTCCACCGTCGCCGCAAAATCATTTGCTTACCTCTATGTTCACATACGCCGTCATCCCCCACCTGAGGCGAGGGTCAGTTTGGTCGAAAGCCACTATCACGGTGTAATTGGTGCTGCCTTCTTCGTAAGAAGCTCTTGGAGCTATGCGCACTATGTGACCGGGGAGCACCAGGTTCGGGAGGGCGTCGAAGGTTAATTCGACACGCTGGCCTTCATAGATTTTCACCACATCGGTTTCCCTTAAATCCGTGGTCTCCACTTGGAAGGTAGCCAGGTCCCCGAGGGAGATAACAGGCTGCCCTAGGGAGGCCATTTCCCCCTCCCGCAGCCACACTTTACCCACCACCCCCTTGAAGGGGGCATAGAGGTACGCTTTCTCCAGCGCTGCCCTGGCCTGGGCCAGAGCAGCTTCAGCCTGGGCCACCTCCGCTTCGGCGGCTGCGATTTCCTCCTCGGTGGCCCCGGCCTTGAGGAGTTCATATTGCGCTTGGGCCTGGGAGAGCCGGGCTTCGGCCAACCTGACCTGGGCATAGGCTGCCCTCACCCGAGCCCTGGCTGCATCCAGCTCTTCCTCGCTTACCCCTTTGAGCAGGGCCTCGTAGCGGGCCTTGGCGGCTTCATAGGCTGCTGTGGCTTGCTCCAGGGCCACTGCTTGAGGGCTGGCGGCTGCATTGGGAGCCCAGGCGATTTTATCGTATTCGGCCTGGGCCTGCTGGAGGACGGCCTCGGCTTGCTTCAACTCCGCTTCGGCGGCTGCGATTTCCTCCTCCGAGGGGCCTGCCTCCAGCCGCCTCAACTCGGCCTGGGCTGCGGCCAATTGCGCCCGTGCCGTCTCCAAAGCCGCCTCCGCTTCCTGAACAGCTGCCTCTGCGGCGGCGAGTTCTTCCGGTCGGGGGCCGGCTTTGAGGTGGGCGAGCTTCGCTTCGGCTGCCTGCACCTGAGCCTTGGCCTGGGCAACGGCTGCCTGTAATTCGGCATCGTCCAGCCTGGCCAGCAATTGCCCTTCTTCCACAACATCGCCTTCCCGAACGGCGATTTCCACCACTTTCCCCCCGATGGCGAAGCTCAGTTCCGCCCGGCGGGAGGGCACCACCGTCCCTGAAGCCCATATGGTTTCCGCCTTTGGGGCCTCTTCAGGCAACACGGTTTGAGGCGGTTCCTTCTCAGGGGATTTATAAACCGTGTAGGAGTAATAGCCAAGCCCCAGCAGGATAATCAGGGTTACAACCACCGGCAAAATCTTTCGCTTCATAAAAGTCAGGGAAAACACCTTGACCTCCTAAAAGGTTAACGCCGGGGAGCCCTATAATTGTCGCAATTGTTAATCATTTGCAATTATAAAACGCTCCCTTTGGATTATCAAGCCAGTAAACGTTAAGGCCTCCCGCAGGTTCGGGAACCTGTGGGAGGTATTGTTAATCCCAGCCCCGCAATTTATAGTACTCCTTTAACATTGCTTCCAGCGGTGGCAGCACTCCAGCAGCTCCTCCCGTAGGCCGAGGCTCTTTTAGCAAGCGGGGCGGGAGAATGTCATCGGCTTTGGAAATCCCCATCTCCACGTTCACCTGACGCTTGAGGTTGAAGAGGCGGTCTCCGATGTTCATAAGCTCCTCGGCAGACACATCCCATCCCAGGGTCAGGTTTACCCATTCGGCCAGCAGGGAGGGGCTGATACCGGCTTTGGCGATGAACTTGCACAATCCCAGGGCGTTGTAGAGGCCCATATAGTTCTGGAATTCCACCACCATCCGAGCCTTGCCCGTGGCCGAATGGGGGTCGAAGGGTTCAGGGGTATAAAGGCCCTCGATGCGGATGCCGTAGCCCATCCAGTAGGTGAGAGATTCCAGATGACAGGCTCCCCGGTTGGCGGTGGCGTAATTCAACGCCATATTGACGAAAGCCCTGGGGTCGTGATAGGGCACTTCCATCCCCTTGACGTGCACAGCAAAGGCCTCGGCTTCGCCTCCCAGCTCCTGAGCCGCCTTTCGCACCCCTTTCGCCAGCAGTTCCCCTATCCCCCGCCGGTAGGCGATGTCCTCCACCAGGCGGATGACGGCTTTCCCATCGCCCCACATCAACTCCAACCCTCCCGTGTCCTCTCTGCCGATAAGTCCCCTCTCGAAGGCTTCTATGGCAAAGGCGATGGCCGAGGACACCGAGATGGTGTCCAGCCCAAGGCGATTGCATAAATCGTTTGCCAGGGCTACAGCATTAAGGTCATCTACCAGGCACATCCCGCCGAATCCGGCGATGGTTTCGTATTCAGGGCCTGAGGCCATTTTTTCCTGGCCGTTTTCGACCACCTTCACGTCCTTACCACAGCCTATGGGGCAGGCAAAGCACCGGTAATCCCGCACAAAGATGGTCTCCCGGATGCGCTGCCCGGACAGCTTCTCGGCTCCTTCGGGCCAACTCCCTTCCCGCCAGTTCTTGAGGGGAAAGTCGCCGGAGGCTTCGGCTTTGGGGATTCCGCCTGCGGTGCCCCACAGGCTCATACCCATATTGGCTTCTTTGATTTTGACGATAGCTTCCCGAACGGATTGCCGCAATTTGGTCTCGTCATAATAATGGGGACGCTGGGTGCCCCTTACGGCGATGGCCTTGAGGTTTTTGGCCCCCATCACCGCTCCCATCCCGCCTCGTCCAGCAGCTCTGCCTTCCAGTCCACCGATTATCACGGCGGCGGTGTGAACCCCGTTCTCCCCAGCGGGGCCTATGGCAGCCACCTGGGCTTTGGGATGAGTCTCGGCCTTTATCCGTTCCACCGTTTGATAAACATCCAGACCCCGAAGGTGTTCGGCACTTCTAATTTCCACCTTTCCATCGTTTATCCAGAGATACACTGGTTCGGGGGCTTTTCCCCTCACCACGATGCCGTCGTATCCGGCGAAGCGCAGTTGGGCACCCCAGTATCCACCGACGGTGGACTCGCACCAGATTTCGGTGAGGGGCGAGCGAGCGCAGAAACAGGTTTTACAGGCAGCGGGGACGAAGGTTCCGGTAAGGAGGCCGGTGAGGATATAAAGAGGGCTCTCTGGGGCCAGGGGTGGCTTTTGGAAGGCTTTATCCTTGTGGAACATTGCCACTCCCAGGCCGCTTCCCAGCAAGAAGCAACGCACATCTTCTTCGGAAATGGGCCTTTCTTCCCATCGTCTTTCGGTCAAATCCACGTAAAGCAATTTGCCGTTATATACGTAATGCATACGGTCCTCCTCGAAAATTTTAGAGGTTGTTTTTTAGCAGAGCTGAGCCCACTGCCAGAAAACAATCTTCTCTCAAGTATATACCCAATTGTATGGACCTGTCAAAGAAATGGCCGGGAAGGGTG
>DRAO01000443.1 GCA_011041825.1 Chloroflexota bacterium | reverse complement strand
ATCTGGAGTATTACAAGAAGCAGTATGGGGAGAGGTTGAGGGACACCTTTGCTCGGAACACGGGATTCCGAGCGGGGTAGAAGCCCTGATGCTCCGCCAACACAAGGTTGGCAATACCTTTGGATACCCCTTGAGGAAGGTTGTTTCTTCGACGGCAGCTTCACTGCCGTCGAAGAAATAACCCCCTGCTCGGCAAAAAGTTTAGGAAATTACCCTTTCACTACCCGCACTTTGGCGGGGCGAAGCACCTGGCCTTTGTAAGTGTAACCCCTTTCCACTTCCTCCAACACAGTGCCCGGCTCTCCTCCATCCGAGACGACCTCCACCGCTTCATGCAAATAGGGATCAAAGGGTTGACCTGCGGCTTCGATGGGTTCCACGCCTTCCTGAGCCAGGAGGCGCTGGAACTCCCGGTAGGTAAGGTCAACCCCCTGCCGCAATCCATCCCCATCATCCTCGCAGGCCAGAGCTCGTGCCAGGTTATCGGCAATGGTGAGGAAGGAGCGCAGGAGCCGCTTTTTCTCCTCCTCGGCCCGGTCTTTGTAGATGCGTTCGACCTGTTTGCGGTAGTTCTCCCTTTCGGCCAGGAGGCGGAGGTATTTGTCCTTGTATTCAGCGGCCTCCTGCCTTGCCGCTTCGAGCTCCTCTTTAAGCACAAGCTCTGACTCCTGGGGTTGGGTTTGTTCGGTTTGCTGGTTGTTCAGAACTTCCACTTTCTTCTCGTCGGCCATAACCTCTTCACCTCTCCTTGCAAAATGCGCCCCTTTGGTTTACAATTGAAGAAGGTTGATTCTTCGACGGCGACAAAGCCGCCGTCGAAGAATTGGTAAATCCTTTAAAGCTTAGGAAGGCTTCTATGCCTGAGATAAGCAGGTTTCTGGGCATCGTCATTGCCATTTACTATCGAGATCATCCACCTCCTCATTTCCATGTCAAGTATGGAAGTTATAGAGGCGTTTTTTCTATCGCAGACCTGAAGCTTCTCGAAGGACACTTGCCTAAACGAATCATCTCCTTGGTGCTGGAATGGGCATTTGAGCATCGAGATGAACTGATGGAAAACTGGGAACTTGCGATGGCCCGTAAGCCTTTACACAAGATCCCACCCCTGGTATAGGAGGCACATATGCACTTTGTAAAAGATGTCAAGTATGTATCCGATTACAAGCTGTTATTGACATTTGAAGATGGGAGCGTAAAACTCGTTGACCTTGAGCCTTACTTGGACGGCGAGATTTTCGAGCCCCTTAAAGACCCCGCTTTCTTCAAAAAAGTCCGGGTGGACCCGGACTTGGACACCATCGTGTGGGATAATGGCGCTGATCTCTCGCCTGATTTCCTGTACGAGATAGGAGTACCGGTCGTCGAATCCCTTGAAGTGAAAGTTGGCTAAGCACGAATCAAGCGGTTCTTCTGCACTGGGAGGAAAGTGTGACGCACCTTGAAGGTGCGTCACACTTTTCCTTACACCGTCCGATACTCTCCTTCTACCACATCTTCCTTACGTTCCCCTTCGGCAGGGCCGTGACCATCTCCGCCGGGCTGGGTGTAAGGTTGATACATCTTCTCCGAGAGCCGGTAGCTAGCTTGCTGGAGGTTCTCCATAGCCCTGCGGATGGCGCTGATGTCGTCGCCCTTCATCGCCTCCTTGACTTCGTTGATACGGGCCTCCAGCTCCCGACGGTCGTCGGCGGAGATTTTATCGCCGCTCTCCCGGAGCAGTTTCTCGATGGAGTAGACCAGCGAGTCGGCCTGGTTGCGAGTCTCGGCCAACTCACGCTTGCGGCGGTCCTGTTCGGCGTACTGCTGGGCTTCCTTGATCATCCGGTCAATCTCTTCCTGGGTCAGGTTGGTGGAAGCAGTGATGGTTATCTTCTGCTCCCTGCCGGTGGCTTTGTCCTTGGCCGAGACGTGCAGGATGCCGTTGGCGTCAATGTCAAAGGTCACCTCAATCTGAGGCACGCCCCGGGGAGCAGGCGGGATGCCTTCCAGCCGGAACCGCCCCAGGGTGACGTTGTCGGCTGCCATAGGCCGCTCGCCCTGAAGGACGTGGATTTCCACGGCTGTCTGGTTGTCCTCGGCGGTGGTGAAGATTTGGCTCTTGCGCACCGGGATGGTGGTGTTGCGAGGGATGAGCACGGTCATCACACCACCCAGGGTCTCCACGCCCAGGCTGAGCGGCGTCACGTCCAGGAGCAGCACGTCCTTCACCTCACCGGCCAGCACGGCTGCCTGGATGGCTGCACCGACAGCCACCACTTCGTCCGGGTTCACGCCCTTGCAGGGCTCCTTGCCGGTGAGCTCCCGCACCAGCCTCTGCACCGCCGGCATCCGGGTGGCACCGCCCACCAGGATTACCTCGTCCAGGTCCTGCGGCGAGAGCTTGGCGTCGCTGAGAGCCTGCATAAACGGACCCTTCAGCCGTTCGGTCAGGTCGGCGGTGAGTTGCTCGAACTTGGCCCTGGTCAGGCGCATCTGCAGGTGCTTAGGCCCGGAGGCATCGGCGGTGATGAAGGGCAGGTTGATTTCGGTCTCCATCATCGTGGAGAGCTCAATCTTGGCCTTTTCCGCTGCCTCCTTGAGCCGCTGAAGGGCCTGGCGGTCTTCCCTCAGGTCAATGCCGTGCTCCTTGTAGAATTCATCGCAAATCCAGTTGATGATGCGCTGGTCGTAGTCGTCGCCACCCAGGTGGGTATCACCGGCGGTGGCCTTAACCTCGATGACGCCGTCGCCTACTTCCAGGATGGACACGTCGAAGGTGCCGCCGCCCAGGTCGAAGACCAGGATTTTCTCGTTTTCCTTCTTATCCAGGCCGTAGGCCAGGGCTGCGGCAGTAGGCTCGTTGATGATGCGCAGCACCTCCAATCCGGCAATGCGACCGGCGTCCTTGGTGGCCTGGCGCTGGGAGTCATTGAAGTAAGCGGGAACGGTGATGACAGCCTTGGTCACCGGCTCACCCAGGTAGGCTTCGGCGTCGGCCTTGAGTTTGGCCAAAATCATTGCTGAGATTTCCTGGGGTGCGTATTCCTTGCCGTTGATAGGGATGTAAACACGGGCATCACCCTGAGGCCCCCTAACCACCTTGTAAGGCACCCGCTTGCGCTCTTCTTCCACCTCTTCGTAACGGCGGCCCATAAAGCGCTTGATGGAGAACACGGTGTTTTCGGGATTGACGATGGCCTGGCGCTTGGCAGGCCGCCCCACAAGCCTCTCCCCAGTCTTGGTGAAGGCCACCACCGAAGGGGTGAGCCTTTCACCTTCGGCGTTGTGAATTACAACCGGTTCGCCACCCTCTACAATAGCTATAACCGAGTTGGTCGTACCCAGGTCAATCCCCACAATCTTAGCCATCTTTCAACACCTCCTTGTCAGGAATTTGCGGATGATGAATTGCGAATGGGCTTAAAGTTTGAGCCTCTGGTGGAAGGGGACTTCTGGATTATGCCCGCCTTGTCCACCAGGGCTAAGGGCTTGGTTTCGCCTGGCTCAGGCAGGTTAGAATAATCGCAGGTGCAAGGTCCGCCCTGGCTGCACCCGACGCAGCAATAGAATTTGCCATCCACTATGGTAGGTTGCCACCTTATGATGATGCCGCAGTTAGCACAACGTATTTCCTCCATAAGGTCCGCATCCTCCCTAGAACTTTGTTGCGCAAGCCTAATTATGGGGATGGAACATTAGATAAGCGCTAGAAGTTTGTTAGAGATTCATTAGAAAGGGCAAAGGCTCAAGCTTGGGAACCCTTGCAAAAGGATTGAAAATGTGCTATCCTCAAAAAGCCGATGTGGGGAAAACGGGTTTTGCTGCTGGAGAAAACCGTAGCAGTACAGGATGCTAGCTTGAGGGGAGGGAAATTAATCAGCAGGCAATCAAGTCCAAACCTCCGCCTGGGTTCTAAGGGGAGGTTACGGTCGCTTGGTGTACACCCGCAGATTCTCAAATGGCGGCAGTTTTACTGCCATCCCAGGCTAATTCTCCCCGTAATAGGGGGCCTTCTGGCATTCTTGATATACTTCCGCACCCTCGCCCCAGGCGTGCTTTCCTATGACTTTGCTGAATTTCAATACCTTCCAGCCCGGTTAGGGTTGCCCCATCCCAACGGCTTCCCTTTTTATATGCTCTTGGGCTGGCTCTGGTCACACCTGCCCTTTGGGAGCCTCGCTTACAGGATGAACCTCCTTTCAGCCCTTGCCGGGGGGCTGGCTATAGGCGTTTTCGCCTATCTAATTGGCCTGCTCACCCGACGGGCTACAGTGGGCCTTGTCGGCTGCTTCTTCCTGGCACTTTCCCCTTCCTTTTGGTTCTATGCCCTGGGAGCTGAACGGTATACGCTGGTTATGCTGTTGCTTCTCACCGCCTTTACCCTGGCCTGGAAATGGGGACAGACATCCGAACCCCGGTTTGCAATCGCAGGGGCCTTCTGTGTGGGCCTCGGTATGGCTACCCACCCCAGCGTGGTGCTCTTCGTGCCCTTCTGGTTTCTCCTTCACCTCCTGACCCATCCCCGAGCTTTCCTGCGTCCGAGGACCTTGCTCGCCCTTGGGGGAGCTATGCTCCTGCCGTTGCTGCTTTACCTTTACGTCCCCTGGAGATGGCTGGCCCTGGCCCATTACCCCTTGCTTCCCCAGCTAGGCCGCTCGGAGGCTGTTTACAGAGGGCTGGCTTTTGTATGGTACAGGCCGGAAGCTTCATTTGATGTGATGCGAGAGTACATCATCGGGATGAAGGCTTACGCTTTCGGTTTTGCCCAGAAGGGGTGGGAGGAAATCCCAAGCCTCTGGAAGGAGATGCCTTCCCTGTGGCTTGCGGAATTCCCTCCGGCATTAATCCCCCTGGCACTAATAGGCGCCCTGTGGATGTTGTGGCGTTTCCCCCGTTACTTCTCTGCATTAACCGGCTTCGCCGCCCTGGAAGCGGCTATGACCCTGTATATCCGGCAGGGCAAACCAGAGGCTTATCTTCTCCCCGCTTTTGGGATTTTCAACCTCTGGCTGGCATTATCCATACAGGCTTTCCTCGAAGCCTGGGAACGGGCCAGGATTCGCCTGGTGAAAGGGAGTTCAGCGGCCTTCAGCCTGTTTATCCCCTTGCTGGTAGGGCTCTTCTTCCTGAACTTTCCCCGTGTGGATAGGAGCAATTTTACCGATGTGGAAGAATGGTGGCGGGAGGTGCTCTCGTACCCCCTGGAAGAAGATGCCATCTTGATGGCTCACTGGGGCGACCTAACTCCTCTGTGGTATTTCCAACAAGCTGAGGGGATTCGCCCCGACCTCTTGGGTGTCTTTCCACCGGATGAGAAAGCGACAGGGGCATTAATGTCTGCGGGCAGAACCCTCTACCTGGCAGGGCCATTGCATGGATGGTTCCCCCAAATCTCCCAGCATTATGAGTTGATCCCCTGGGGCAAGTTGATCCGCATAGGATATCCCGGCCAGGAGTTGAGATGTCCTTCCTCATCTCCCCTCAGGGAGCAACCTGAAGGATGGCCTTTGAAACTGGAGGGTTGGGAAATCTCATCGCCTCTTAAGGGGGGACAAGATGGGCATCTGATGCTGTGCTGGAAGGCAAAAGAGGAATTACCTCGTAACCTTTATGCAGGGTTACGCTTGGTCTCGCCAAGGGGTATAACCCTCATCCAGAAAGATGTCCCATTGCTTGTCTCATGGTATCCCGAAGAAGGCATAAAAACCGGGCAGAAAGGGGTAGCCTGGTTGCCTTTTCACCTTCCGGTGGGAACTGCACCGGGGGAGTACAAGGTTGTCCTCACCCTGTTCGTGTTGGAGGAAGATGGAAGCTGGTATCCTTGGCCCGGTGCGGCCAGGTTCTCCCCCGGCTCTTTGACTGTGGAGCCATCCCGTCCCCTCATCTTTAGGAAGGAGCCGGGGGAGGTTTCCTTCCTCCTTCCTCCTCAAGCAGGGCCATTACGCCTCCGGGCTTTCTACGCCTCTAGGGAGCCTGTACGTCCCGGCGACCCTGTGAGGCTGGAGCTCCTGTGGGAAGCAGCCGAACCACCCGGGATAGATTACGAAATAGCATTCCGCTTCTGGGATGCCCGAGGGCCAGGCAAGGCCATCAGCCCCTCCCCCCTTGTGCCTGGCTACCCCACGGCGTGGTGGCAAAAGGGGGAGGGCGTGCGAAGCATCCACATCCTTAAGACCCCACGAGGGACGGGTAACAGGGTGCTCTGGCTGGAAGTCACCCTCCTTTCACCCCGGGGAAAGGAAAGCTGGAAAGGCTTGCCGGGGCTCTTCCTCGGTCCTTTCCTCGTGCACGACCGGAAGCACACCTGGAAGATGCCAGCGGATGTCAACAAAGCGGAGGGGAAGTTCGGGGAAGTAGCCGAGCTAAGGGGTTATGCATTGAGCATATCCCCTGGCAAGAGCCTGTTGGTCACCCTTTACTGGAAGGCCCTGAAGGAGGTGGATATTTCTTATACGGTTTTTGTACACGTGCTGGATGAGAATGGCAATCTGGTAGCCCAACACGATGGCCCTCCCGCCTATGGGATCCTACCCACCGACATATGGGTTCCCGGAGAAATCATCGAGGACCCCCATCCGGTACCCCTGCCGGAGAACCTTCCCCCTGGGGATTACACGATTCTGGTGGGGTTGTATGACCGTACCACAATGAGGAGGTTAACCTTGGATACCGGGGAGGATGCCCTGTACCTGGCGCAAATCTCCATCCAGCCCTGACGGCCAACGATGGCCGTGTTATTTACAGTCTTTTGCAGAATTCGGCAGAAAACTGCTCTTGGGATAGCTCCACACTTAATCGTGGTCACATAAGAAAGTGGGATTTTGTCCCAAAAACACTCCCTTTTCTCCTTGTTTGGCCCCCACTATGGGGCAACATTGCCAACCACGAGGGTGTTGAAAAAGCCTGGGCCAGGGCTAAAAGCCCCGGCCTGAGCAGTGAAAGCCCGCCAAAGGCGGGCTTGCCAGGGCGCTTCCAGCGCCCTTTCTCTGCTCAGCCGGGAGCTTTGAGCTCCCGGCCCT
>DRAO01000291.1 GCA_011041825.1 Chloroflexota bacterium | reverse complement strand
GAGCGGGTGGTCGTCAATGCCGAAGTCGTTCCAGTCCACCACGAAGTAGAGGTTATCCAACCCCATCCCCCAGGCCGAGTTAAGGGTCTCGTGGGTGACGCCGGTCGAGAGGCCCGCATCCCCCTCGAAGGCGATGACCTTGACGCCCTCAGCTCCAGCCCGCTTGAGGGCCAGGGCCTCACCAGCGGCGGCAGGGGAGCCGTGCCCCGAGGGGCCGGTGTTAAACTTGAGGAAAAGGGTCTTGCCTTCCATCTCGGCGTGGCCCGAAAGCCCCTTATTGCGGCGGAATTCCAGCAGGTCCTCCCAGTAGAGGGCGTATTCTTCCGGGTTGGGTATGAGGTACTTCTCATCTCCGGTCTGCTGATACTTAATGCGCAAAGCTTCGTTATACACCGCCAGAGCCGCATAGATGAGGGGGACAGTGTGACCACCTACCAGAATGAAGCGGTCACCAAAGGGCTTCTCGGGATGGCGGATGTCCCAACGCATCACGCCGCTGAGGGTGGTAACCACGAAGGCGTGAACCTTGGAGCGGGAGCCGCCGGGATGTCCGCTCTGGCGGTAATTGAGCATCAGGTCAACTAGCTGGTCTATTATATCCTTGATTTTCTCCCAATGATGGAAGTGCTGGGAGAGTTCCTGGTACCTGGCTTCGATAAAATCCTGCACCTGCGCCATTTTCAGTTCCTCCTTGACAGGAATTGTGGTCTTTTGTCCCCTTTCTGCAACAGGCAGAAATCATCAACGAAGCTAAGTGTAGCAGAAAAAGCCCTTTTAGTCAAAGCACCCTCCCGCTCGCCAAAGGGTGTTGAAAAAGTGCCACGCTGTTCTTGCTCAGATGGTTCCCTCCGGCGAGGGCAGGCTAAAAAGCATTTTTTGAAGTGTTTTCTCGTGCGGGGGCTTCGCCCTCGCACGAGAAAACACCCCTTTTTTCTATCCCTAGCCTGCGGAGTAGTTTCTAACCCCGGAGTTTTTCAACACCCTCGTTCGCCAGAAAGGTGACAACTCTTGAAAATTAGTGTATAATTACGTCAAGTATTTTGCGGGAGAACGCCGATGAAGCTGAGCCCTGAGGAAAAGGCCATACTTGCAGGCAAACGAGGGCCTGCTGCCCGGAGAGCAATGGAGATTGTGGCAGCTCTGGGGGAGATTTACGGAGCTGACCACACAGTTCCCATCAAAAGCGCCCAAATCTCCGGGATAAGCTATAAGAACATCGGCGAAGCCGGGTTAGATTTCCTCAAGCAGTGGGCTTCTGAAGGAGCCAGGGTTGCTATCCCCGCAATGATGAACCCGGCAGGTATGGATTTAGGACGCTGGAAGGAGATGGGAATCCCCGAGGGGTTCGCCCGTAAGCAGAGGGAGGTCGTGGAGGCCTTAGCAGCTATGGGGGTGCAACCCACCCTCACCTGTGCCCCTTACCTGATGGAGCCCCGCCCTTCCCGAGGGGAACATCTGGCCTGGGCAGAATCCTCTGCCGTCAGCTTCGCCAATTCAGTGCTGGGAGCCAGGACCAACCGAGAGGGTGGTCCCTCGGCTTTGGCAGCAGCTATCGTAGGGCGCACCGCCTGTTACGGCCTTCACACCGACGAGGGCCGTAACCCCACCCACCTGGTAGAGGTTAGCTGCCCCCTGCGGGATGAGGCCGATTTTGGGGCTCTGGGTTACCTGGTAGGGAAAGAGGTCAAAGGTGGCATCCCTTATTTCCGCTTCCTGGCGGATTCCAGCCCGGGGTGGGATGAATTGCGGGCTCTGGGGGCGGCGATGGCGGCTTCGGGGGCGGTGGCCCTGTATCACGTAGAGGGGATAACCCCTGAAGCAAGCGAAGTGATGCTTCCCCCTTCCCACAGCCTCAAGGTGAAATCCCTCGACGAGGCATACCGAGCCCTGAGTTCCCCGCCGGAACAGGTTGACCTGGTGTGGATAGGGTGTCCTCACTCCTCTGAGAAGCAGCTAGAGCAGGTGGCTTCCCTGGTGCAAGGGCACAAGCTGAAGGCCAGGCTGTGGGTTACCACAGGGCGAGAGGTGCGCCAGAAGGCCAGGAAAGCTGTGGAAGTCATCGAGGAAGCGGGAGGGTTGGTGCTTGCCGATACCTGCCTGGTAGTAGCACCGGTGGAGGCCCTGGGGATAAGGAGCGTGGCCACCAATTCGGCTAAGGCTGCTTTCTACCTGCCTTCCTATGCAGGCGTGCGGGTGTTCTTCTCCTCCCTTGAACGCTGTATCGAAATAGCTTTATAACGGGGTTTGGGACGGCAGAGCCGCCGGAGAAAAGCGCTTCTCGACGGTTGAACGCAAAGACATCGCCCCTTTTCGGGGACAACAAAAGGGAAAGGGGTAAACTGATGAAAAATCCTCTGCGCCTCTCAGTATATGCCATTGATGCTCTGATTCGGAAGCTCTCCAAGGTGGAGGAGTTCACCGATGATGCGGATTGTATATTGCGGTTTTCTCTGGTTACAAGCCCAACCCGGGCAAAGGTAAGCGACGGCATAGAGGTGGAGGCCGGGCAACCGCTGGTGGAACTGCACCTCTGGAACGAACACATCCCTGTTATGCCCCCTGAAGGGCCTGATTTGGAGTGGGGGGAGAAGTTCCTGAAGAAATTGCGGTACTCCCTCCACCTCCTGGCCGATTACATCCGACAGGAGCCTCGCCTGAGAGAGGCGGAATTCCTGAAGGGGGAGATGGCCTTCCCCAAAGTCAAAGAGAAGCAGTTTGAGGAGTTGATCAATCGCCTCGGATTTGTGCTCGATTCCAGGGAGCCAAAGGGCATATGGGAGCATTTCGCCGAGTTCTGGGAGAACTTCTACTCCTGGGCTTTGATCTGGGCTTTTAATCCCGCCAGCCTTAAGAAAAAGAGCCTGCTTGGTATGTGCCGTTACCGGATATGGATGCGCAAGGAGGAGCTCTTGCGGAGGTACGGGAGAGAAGGGGCGCCATCCGTACAGGGGCGAAACCAGCACATCGAAAGCATCACAAGAATCCTTGCCAGAGGAGGTGAGACCAAGTGAGGGAAGAAATGATTCATAGGGCACAGGAAGTACGCCAGAGGGCTCACGCCCCGTATTCCGGTTACAAGGTTGGCGCTGCCCTTTTGGGGGCTTCCGGCAAGATTTATGCCGCCTGCAACGTGGAAAATGCTTCCTATGGCCTGAGCGTGTGTGCCGAGCGCAACGCCTTTTACAAGGCCATATCCGAGGGAGAGAGGGACTTCCACGCCATAGCGGTTGTCACTGAAAACGGCGCTCCCCCTTGCGGGGCCTGCCTCCAGGTAATGGCGGAATTCGTCCCCGATTTCGCCAAGTTCACCATAATCCTGGTGGATGCCCAGGGCAACCGGAAGGAATACACCCTTAAAGACCTGCTCCCGTATGGGTTCACCCCACGCCTCTTATAGGCGGAACTTCGCTGAATGGTATCAGGTGGCCAGCTCACACATCCAGGTTCCTCACCTTCTTGGCGTGGGTCTGGATAAAGCGGCGGCGAGGCGGGACGCTGGAGCCCATCAGGATGCTGAAAGTCCTGTCGGCAGAAGCCGCATCCTCTATGGTCACCTGGAGGAGAGTACGGTTCTCCGGGTTCATTGTGGTCTCCCAGAGCTGTTCGGGGTTCATCTCGCCCAATCCCTTGTAACGCTGAATGGTTACCTGCTTGCCCTTGAGTTTCTTGAGGATTTTCTCCTTCTCCTCCTCGCTATATGCGTAATAATGCTTCTTCCCCGCCTGGATGCGGTACAGGGGCGGCTGGGCGATGAAGAGGTGCCCCCGCTCTATCAATGCTGGCATATACCGGTAGAAGAAGGTGAGGAGTAAAGTGCGGATGTGGGCTCCGTCTACGTCGGCGTCGGCCAGGAGGATGATGCGCCCATAGCGGAGCTTGGAAATGTCGAATTGGTCGCCGATGCCTGTGCCTAAGGCGGTGATGAGGGCCCGGATTTCATTGTTGTTGAGGGCCCTGTCAAGCCGGGCCTTCTCCACGTTGAGGATTTTACCCCTTATGGGCAGCACCGCCTGGAAGCGCCGGTCTCGCCCCTGCTTGGCCGACCCCCCAGCCGAATCACCCTCCACGATGAAAATCTCCGTCTGATTGGGGTCACGCAGGGAGCAATCGGCCAGCTTCCCCGGCAGGGTCATACTCTCCAGCACGCTCTTGCGTATAACCAGGTCTCTGGCCCTCCGGGCTGCCTGCCTCGCCCTGGAGGTGGTCAGGCATTTCTCGATGATGACCTTAGCCTCCCGGGGGTTCTCCTCCAACCAGCGGCTCAGGGCCTCGCTAACCACTGATTCCACCTGCCCTTTGACCTCGGCATTGCCCAGTTTGGCCTTGGTCTGGCTCTCGAACTGGGGTTCGGGGAGTTTCACGCTGATGATGGCCGTGAGGCCCTCCCGCACATCTTCTCCGGTGAAGTTCGGGTCGCTGTCCTTGAGGAACCCCTGCTTGCGGGCATATTCGTTCAGGGTGCGGGTCAGCGCCGAACGGAACCCGGTCAGGTGGGTGCCGCCGTCCACAGTGTTTATGTTGTTGGCGAAAGCAAACACCGATTCGGAGTACTCATCGGTGTACTGGATGGCCACCTCCACGAGGGTGCCGTTTACAACTTTCTCCACGTAGATAGGGGAGTGGAGCACCTTCCGGTTACGGTTGAGGTAGCGCACAAAGGAGAGGATGCCACCTTCAAAGTAAAAGCTCATCTCCCGGTCGGCCCGTTCGTCCACGAATCTGATGGTTAAGCCCTTGGTTAAGAAGGCCATTTCCCGGAAGCGCTGGACCAGGGTCTCAAACCTGTAATCAATTTTCTTGAAGATTTCCCTATCGGGCAGGAAGTGCACGATGGTCCCCGTCTCCTTGCCCTTTGCCCTGCCCACTTTCTTCACGGGGGTAACTGGCCTTCCCCGCTCATAACGCTGGCGGTAGATATGGCCGTTCCTCCGTACCTCCACTTCCAGCCATTCGGAGAGGGCGTTGACGGCGGAGACGCCTACCCCGTGCAGGCCCGATGCCACCTTATAGCTCCCGCTGCCAAACTTAGCCCCTGCGTGTAAGGTGGTCATCACCACCTCTAAGGCCGGCTTTTTCACCTGAGGATGGATGTCCACAGGGATGCCTCGCCCGTTATCCACCACGGTAACCGAGTTATCCTTATGGATGGTGATTTCAATCCGGTCACAGAATCCGGCCAGGGCTTCGTCAACGGCGTTGTCCACGACCTCATAAACCAGGTGATGCAGACCCCGGATATCTGTGGAGCCGATGTACATTCCGGGGCGGCGACGCACTGCCTCAAGCCCTTCCAGCACCTGTATCTTACTGGCATCGTATTCCAGCGGAACCTCAACCACTGCCTTCACCTCCTCTCTGCATTCCTCCCCCTTATTCTAGCATAAAACGTTTGTTCTGAAAAATCAGGGTGTGATTGTGTAGGTATAACGGGCCAATTCGCTTGTGGCGGGGGCGTAAGCGCTTATAACCAGCACTGCCTTGGGGACCTCGGCCCCGAGTTGCACCTCCATTTCCCCCCGGCAATCGGGGCCGATTTCCATCCTGCGGACCCTAGGAGGATGCCCCAGCTCAATGACTTGCACAATCCATTTCTGGGGGAGCACACCATCGGTATATATGAACCCGTGGGGCTCCCAGCCGCCATATCCGCTTTCAAAATCCTCATAGTAACCAATCTCGGGGATGGATATATCATCTATGAAGAGCCCCGGATGGCTTACGGCGTCATCAGTGATGTACTCAAAGCGCAGGAGCACTTCCTGCCCTGCGTAGGGGCTGAGGTTCACTATTTCCCGAACCCATTTAGCCCGGTCCTTCTGAAGCAACTCGGGCTTACCGGAGATGCCCGTATAGCCCCAGCCGAGGTTGTTGCCATTGGGGTTCCGAGGGGTGGTATAAAGCCCTCTCAACAATTGCCAGGTCTTACCGCCGTCGGTGGATACCTCGATGTAAGCGTAATCGTAGTGCTCCTCGATGTCGTACCACATCCAAACTTGCAGCGTGGCCTTATCCACGCCTCTCAAATCGAAAGCCTTCGTCAAGGTGGAATCCCCCTCATCCCCCCTGTTCGACCACCACATAAATTGCCCGCTGTGGGGCCGAACCGGAGCCAGTGTCACGGTGGGGCTCCCGCTGAAGCGGATGGTCAACGGCTTCTGGCCCCTTAATTCTATGTAATCTGCCCCATATTGATGGACTGTGCTCTCACGGGTGATGGGGTAATGCCGATACTGCCTCTCAATGGCCGGGGGGAAGGGGTCAATCTCCCTGTAACCGTATCGCCCATCCGCAAGCGAAGGCTCATCCAGGTAGTTGGCGATTAACCAGTCGGCAAAGACATCCTCGAAGCTGAGGCCCATAGGGGCAAGGATTTCATTGAAGGCGGTCACACCATTAGCAGGCGAAGCCACGAGCTTGCGCAAGCTTTCTTCCCCAAAACGCTCCAGGAAATAGGCCATAAACAGGAAGCTAGCCCCATAATTGGGCAGGGCGTCCTTCGGCTCATCGGGCCAGGAGGTAAGCTGGGTGTCCGGATTGTGGGCAAAGGCTTCTTTGGAGCCATTTCCGGGGAGTCTGTTTATGTACTCCGCCAGTTGTGAGAGCCCCTCGTTTACCCAGGTGTCTTCGTTGCGGTCTACGTTCCAGTGAATCATATGCTGGAACTCGTGAGCCAATATGGATTCGTAAAAGCCGCTGCCAGGTTTCACCACATCCAGGTTTATGTAGAAAATTTCCTTCTCATTGGAGTAAGGGTTTACGGCCCGGGGATATTCATCGGCACTGGAGTAATATCCTCCCACACCGGGCACGTGTCCATTGAAGATGTGGATACGGGGGTCATTATCAATCCCGGGGGAGCGTTCCGAGCCGAAGAGGGCCCGGTTGCGGGGGTAAATCTCATTATCGAAGCGGTCAGCAGCCTCCCGGAGGGCCCTTTCATCCACCCGGTAGCCTTTCTCCAGCCACACATAGAGGTGGGGGGTCACGTATTTCAGCACAGCCGTGGTGGTGAAATAGCGGTTGTTGGGTTGGTCGGAAATCCAGAAGACCTCCTCCTCCCCAAGGCTGTACGAGGGCGGTGTGGGGGTAGGGATAGGGG
>DRAO01000500.1 GCA_011041825.1 Chloroflexota bacterium | reverse complement strand
GCTTAAGGGCTTCCGGATAGGGGATGCGCAGTTTTCACCTAAGCACGCCAATTTCATCGTTAACCTGGGTAAGGCCACCGCAAGGGATGTGCTGGAGCTCATCCGCATTGCTCAGGAGAGGGTTTACAAGCGCTATGGGGTAAATTTGAACTTGGAAATCGAATTAATAGGATTCAAGGGGGAGGTGTCTTGTGAAGCGCAAACTTCGTGTGGGCGTTATCTTCGGGGGTAGAAGTGGTGAGCATGAGGTCTCTCTGGCCTCTGCCCAATCGGTCATCGCCGCCCTCGATAAGGAGAAATACGAAGTCATCCCCATCGGCATCACCAAAGAGGGGAAGTGGATTGCTTCCGGCGACCCGATGAAGGCGTTGCAAGCGGGCATTCCCGAGGCCAGTGCTCCCGTTGCCCTGCTGGGCGACCCCACCCACAAAGCATTGATGCGCCTGGACATCACCGACCAGGCAACGGCCATAAGGGCTATCCGGCTCCACGAGTTGGATGTGGTTTTCCCCGTCCTGCACGGCCCTTATGGAGAAGACGGCACTGTTCAAGGGTTGCTGGAGCTGGCCGGGATTCCTTATGTGGGAGCTGGGGTGTTGGCTTCGGCAGTGGGGATGGACAAGCCAACGATGAAAGCAGTCTTCAAGGCTCACGGCCTGCCGGTGGTCAAGCACGTGGTGATAAGGCGCAAGCATTGGGAGCAGAACCCCGAAGCCATAATGGATGAGATTGAGAGCACACTGGGCTATCCGTGCTTTGTGAAGCCTGCGAACCTGGGTTCCAGCGTAGGAGTCTCCAAAGCCCGCAACAGGCAGGAGCTGGACGAGGCGCTGAAGCTGGCTGCCCGCTATGACCGCAAGATGCTGGCCGAGGTAGCCATAAACGCCAGGGAGATAGAATGCAGCGTGCTGGGCAACGACGACCCCATCGCTTCCGTTCCCGGCGAGGTGGTGCCTCATCGGGAGTTTTACGATTACAAGGCCAAGTACATCCCGGGCGAAAGCGACCTCATCATTCCGGCTCCCATCCCTCCCGAGTTGGCCCAGCACATCCAGGAATTGGCCATCAAGGCTTTCCTGGCCGTGGATTGCGCTGGAATGGCCCGGGTGGACTTCTTCCTTGACAGGGACACCGGGCAAGTTTACGTAAATGAACTTAACACCATCCCTGGCTTCACGGCCACCAGTATGTATCCCAAAATGTGGGAAGCCAGCGGCATCCCTTATCCCGAGCTCCTTGATAGGCTTATAGAGCTGGCCTTGGAACGCTTTGAAGACAAGAGCCGCTGTGAGACAAGCTACGTGCCAGATTGGGAGTAACGATGCGTATCATCACCAGAAAGCGTAGGCGAAGGCGTCGAACCTACAGGACAGGGGTGCGGGGCATCTCCTTGGTTCCGAGCCGAATTTCGATTAAGCGGCCAACACTTGATAAAATGGCCGCCTTAGGCGTGATATTTGGAGTGGTGATCTTCTTCGTCTATTCAGGGTTTTCCTGGGCCTTTTACAATTATCCCATTGAGATTGAAGGTGACAAGCTCTTAGGGGAGGAAGCTATCAAAGAGCGCTGTGGGTTGGAATACTACCACATTTTCTTCGTAAACTCAAAGAAGTGCGAGAGAAAGCTCCTGAAGATGGTGGAAATCAAAAAGGCTCACGTAAGCGTATCTTTCCCGGCCCGGATCAGAATTTACCTCGAAGAGCGAGAGCCAGTGATAGAATGGGTTAGTGGGGGGAAACGCTTCTGGCTGGATGAAGAAGGCGTCTTTATGGAATATCGCCATCCTCTCCCTAACCTGCTCCTGATTGTGGATGAATCAGGCACTCTGATCAGGCCAGGTGACAGGTTGCACAGGATGACATTAGAAGCGGCTTTGCAATTGAGGAACCTGGGCATAAGTGAAGGGGAGATACATTACCATCCTGATGAAGGGTTTATACTCATAAACCCTTCGGGCTATCCGGTTTTTCTCGGCATAGATGCTTCCCTGATGGAAGCCCGCTTGGAGGCCTACATAAGGCTGCGGGATTATCTCAGGGTTAGAGGCATAAACCCCAGGTACATAGATGTCCGGTCGCCCGAAGCGCCTGTATATTCCTTTTGATAGGGTGTTTCTCTGAGCAGTGGCTTCGCCGTTGCCCGGAGGAACCCCCCTTCCTTAAGGGCAGAAGAGGGCGGAGGAATCCGGTGGCACACATAATTGCCGGGATAGACGTTGGTACCACAAAGGTGTGTACCCTTATAGCGGAAGTGGAAGAGGAGGAAGAAGGCAGCCCCTTTGTGCGCATCATCGGCATTGGCGATGTGCCTTCTAAAGGGATGCGCCGGGGAGGGGTGGTCAACCTGACGCAGGTTACTGACTCCATCATAAAATCGGTGGAGCAGGCCGAGCGTCTGGCAGGCGTGTCCATCTCGAAGGCTTATGTGAGCGTAACCGGAACCCACATAGCCTCGATTAGCAGCCGTGGAGTTGTGGCCATCCACCGCAGGGGGGGAGGGATAACGCCGGAAGACGTTGCCAGGGTCGTTGATGCGGCTTCTGCCATCGCTGTCCCTTACAACCGGGAAATCCTGCACTCCATCCCCCGCTATTTCGTGGTAGATGATCAGGGGGGCATCCAGGACCCGGTGGGGATGGAGGGGACAAGGCTGGAAGCTGAGGTTCACATAATTACTGCTTCCACCCCGGCTGTGAACAACCTCATCAAGTGTGTGAGGGAAGCCGGGGTTGAGGTAGAGGAACTCATCCTGGCTTCCTTGGCCTCGGGGGAGGCCGTATTAACCCCCGCCGAGAAGGAGATGGGGGTCATCGTAGCTGACATCGGGGGAGGGACTACAGATGTAGCCGTGTACGCTGAGGGTAGCGTGCTCTATGCGGGTACCTTGGAGGTGGGAGGCGAGCACATAACCAACGACATAGCTTTTGGCCTCAGGATGCCTTTCTCCTCCGCCGAGGAGGTGAAGAAGAAGTACGGCCATTCCCTCCCCGATGAAATCCCTGAGGAAGAAGGGGTGGAAGCCCTGGTGTTCGGTGAAGAAGCTCACAAGAGCATATCTCGCCGGTTTATGGCCGAGGTAATCCAGGCCCGGATGGAGGAGATTTTCGAGCTAATCTACCGGGAGGTTCAGAAGGCCGGGTACGAGGGCCTCTTACCGGCAGGGTTAGTGCTATGTGGGGGGACGGCGGAATTGAGCGGGATAAGCAAGCTGGGCCGCCGTTACCTCAATATGCCTGTGAGGGTGGGGAGGCCTTCCGGGATCCACGGGCTAGTGGATGCCCTGGGAAGCCCGGCCTATGCCACAGCGGTGGGACTCATCCTGTGGCCCTTGCGCCACCGACCCTATAAAATCGAGGCCAAAGGCTATACCTGGCTTGGCAAAATCATTGACTGGCTCAAAAGCTTCTTGCCGGATTAACGCAGTTGTCAGGGGCTTAGGGTATGTTTTAATGGGCAGCGACAACATTGCTGCCCATCAGAACATCCCGTTCTGAAAAACACTGCAAAAGGAGGGAGTGCCTATGGAACCCATACCTGAGGAAGTCGAAAAGTTCGCTTGCATAAAGGTGATCGGCATAGGAGGCGGCGGTTGCAACGCTGTAAACCGGATGATAGAAATGGGCATCCGGGGCGTGGAGTTCGTCGCCGTCAACACCGATGCCCAGGCTCTGCTCCTCTCCAAGGCCCCCCGTCGGGTCCACATAGGTGAGAACGTAACCAAGGGCCTGGGGGCAGGTGGAGACCCGGAGTTGGGCCGCCAGGCCGCCGAGGAATCAGCCGATGATCTCTATGAGGTGGTGCAAGGGGCGGATATGGTCTTCATCACCGCCGGAATGGGAGGTGGAACGGGGACCGGCGCTTCCCCGGTGATAGCCCAGCTGGCTAAGGAGGCCAATGCCCTGGTCATTGGGGTGGTGACCCGCCCCTTCAGCTTTGAGGGGAAGAAGCGGGCTCAGATAGCGGAGCAGGGCTTGAAGAGCCTTGAGGAAGCCGTTGATACCCTCATAACTATCCCCAATGACCGGCTCCTCCAGATTGTGGACCGCCGGGTCTCGATACAGGAAGCCTTCTGCCTGGCCGATGATGTCCTGCGCCAGGGCATCCAGGGCATCTCGGAGCTCATCACCGTGCCAGGGCTCATAAACCTGGACTTCGCCGATGTGCGGGCGATTATGAGGGGCGGGGGCACTGCCCTTATGGCTATTGGCAGGGCCTCCGGGGAAGACCGGGCGGTGAAGGCAGTACAGGCAGCTATATCCAACCAGCTCCTGGATGTGAGCATTGATGGTGCCAGGGGGGTTCTCTTCAATGTAACGGGAGGGATGGACCTCTCCTTGCACGAGGTCAACGAAGCCGCTGAGGTCATCAAGAGCAAAGTTCACCCCGATGCCGAGATATTCTTCGGGGCGGTGATTAATCCCGAAATGGAAGACGAAATCTCCATCACCATCATAGCCACAGGCTTCGATAAAGCTGCGGTTAAAGCTGTGCCTGCGAGGGAGAAAGCCAAGACCATAAAATTCCCGGAGCGGCCTTTCAGCGAGGATGACTTGGAAATCCCTGCTTTCCTGCGGCGGGCAAGCCGGAGGTAAGAGGTGCGACACACCCCTTAAGTGTGTCGCACCCTTACTCCCTCATAGCCAACCGTGCTCCTTCCACCAGCGGACGGTTTCCTGGAGCCCTTCTTCCACGCCTGTCCTGGGTTCGTATCCCAACTCCTGGCGGGCACGGGAGAAGTCCCAGGCATTGTTGTTGCTGAGCACCCCTATCCGGAAGAAGCTGATGAGGGGAGGAGTTTGAATGCGCAGCAGGCGGTAAGTCATTTCAAAGGGGAGGGCTAGCATCCAGCCTACCAGCTTAGGCACCCAGATGATTGAGGTGCCCATAATCTTGGCCAGGGTTCCCCAGAATTCCCTGGCCGTTGTCAAAGGGCCGCCTATTATATAGGTTTTACCGATGGCATTTTCGCTCACGGCAGCCAACATCAAAGCGTCCACCAAATCCTTGACATAAACTCGATGGTGGTAATTGCTCCCATCCCCTGGGAGGAGGCGGAAGCCCACCTTGAGCAAGCGGGCCACGGTGTATATCCCCACGTTACGTTCCCTCGGTCCGTATACGTAAACCGGGCGGATGATCACCAGCGGCAGGCCCCTTTCAATGTATTGACGGGCGACCTTCTCGGCTTCGGCTTTGGAGCGGCAGTAGGGATGATGGGTGGTGGTAAGGGGGAAAGACTCATCCTTTACGCCCGGATAATCTTCCAGCCCGGTGGCGGCAATGGAACTGGTGTAAACTACCCGCTGCACTCCCTCCTCATAAGCGGCCTTGAGCACATTCCTGGTGCCTCCGACGTTGACTTCATAGAAGAGCCGCCAGGGCCCCCAATCGCTCATTATAGCCCCCAGGTGAAACACGAGGGTGGCACCCCGTACTGCCTCCCGGACGGCCCCGTAATCCCGGAGGTCAGCTATCACCGGTTCGACGCCCTTGGCCTGAAGCAGCCGTGCTTTCTCAGGGCTACGGGTCATCCCCCGCACCTGATACCCTTCAGTTAAGAGCCTTTCCACCAGATGAGAGCCGATAAAACCGGTGGCGCCGGTGACCAGGATTTTCATCCCTTGCGGGGGATTTTGCCTTATTTGCCTACAAAAGCCTGAGGGTAGCGGAGATTTCATCGCCATTTCTTAGCAGTATCACCGGTATGCCTCCGGCCCGAAGCTCGGCCAGGGCATCGGTGTAGCTCGGAGCTGAACCGAAGGTCTCGGCGGCAAGGAGGACGGCCAGCACCTCCAGCCCTCGTGCCTTTATCCTGTGGAGCACCCGGGCCCAGCTGGCACTCCACGAGGGAGTGATGGCCACAATGGTGGAGTTGCGTTCCAGAGTAAGGCCATCGGCAGCGAGGACGTACTCGAAAGGGGTGATGCCATCGGCCTTTATCATCGCCAGGGTTTCGAGGATTTTGACGAGCTGACGCTCGCCTCTCTCGGGCCGGATGACGTAACGCCTGCGGGATTGAGCCACCAGCCCAACAGCCCTTCTCTTTGCCAAAAGATGCTTTGCCAGCGATGCAGCGACGGCTATCCCGTATTCTTCGGTTGTAGGTTCAAGCTTTACCGTTCCCGTCCTCGACCAGATGAGAGCTGGCCCCCATTGCTCCAGTATAGACTTGCTCCAGGGGACGCCTCGTTGAGCGCTTTCCTGCACATCTAAGAAGAGCCATATATCGCTTAGGGGGTCAAGTTCAAATTCCTTGACCATAAGGTGGCCGACGTGGGCAGTGGTAGGCCAGTGGATGCGGTTGAAGCTATCGCCGGGGAAGTAATCCCGCACTCCGGCCACATTGGTGGTTACGTAATGGGTTCGTCGGCGCACCGCTTCACCGCCGGGAAGTTCTCCCGTGCGGAGTTCAAAGTAAGGGAGGGGGAAAGTGGCTGGATAAACCAGAAGCTGCTTGGAGATGGGGAAGGTTCTAGCCAGCCGCATCAATCCCAAGGGGTCGGAGCTGACCACGGTAATCGGCCCTAAGGTGAAGATGCCCCGCTTGCGACACAGGGTTTTTACCGGCCAGCGGCGCTCTTTCCTACGACCCAGGGAGCTTATGACCCTCCCGGCGGTGTGACCGGGGAGGGTAGAGTGGTCTCGCACTTCCAGCCAGAACTTCGGCAGGGGGCTGGTGTTGCGTATCACCAATTCCTCTTCCATAACCTGGCCTACCTGGGTTCGGATGGAGGGCACTATCATCTCAATTTCCAGCCCCCTCAGGTTCAGCCAGGTCCACAAGAAGGAGAGGATTATGAGGCCGCTGAAGAGGTAGAAGAGGTCCTGAAAGAGTTCATTGCCGGTATTAAGCATTAGGGCCAAGCATACGGCCCAGATGGAGAAGACCAAAAACAATTTGCGCATAATCTCACCTTGCCTGAAGTCCCTATATCCCCTACCAGTTGTGTCTAGCTTGAACCCCGGGCTTTATCCGGCCTCGCCGCCCAAGATGGTCTGGAAAGTTTGCCGTGCGACTATTGCTGCCGCCTGAAGCAGCCGGATGTTGAAGAGGCGCATGGGTACGTTTAATTCCCGTTTATCACACACGGTGTAGGTGTTAGCGCTATCCACCTGGGGCTTCAGGGCCCGCAGGAGTT
>DRAO01000034.1 GCA_011041825.1 Chloroflexota bacterium | reverse complement strand
TGGTGTTGACTACGGCGTGGTACTCCGGCGGCGGGAAGGGCACGATATCGTAGAAGACGGTGCGTAAGGTCATCGTGTGGGGACGGCTCCAGATGTCCTGCCAGGTTACCCTAGACATCTCCGGCGGGATGGGGACGTGGACGATGCCGCTGCGCAGGTATTCGTGATACGGGATGGGATGGCCGCCCAGGTTGGTGAAGACTGAACCGCCGGAGGCGTCCAGCACCAGGCTGGGGGAGATGGGGTCGCTGGCGAAGGAGACGGTACGGCTCAGAGCCTCGTGGCTGAAGATGCCGTAGCGCACCGCTGGCTCCTGGTAATCGTAGGCGGGGAAGTCCCCGTAATCCCACACCAGCCGCAGAGCAGGCAGCAGGATGTCGCCATCGGCGGTGACGGTGATGAACTGCTCGTAGCCAGGCGGGATGGTGATAGAGTTGGAGAGCCCCGGCGTGGTGGTGAAGTTACCGGTGAAGGTGTAGACCAGCCTGGGGCCGCTCAGCCAAGTGGCCAGCCCATAGCGCACGCCCACCGTAATGGCATCGGAGGGCACGCCATCAATGTAGGTGGGCAGCGGGTAAACGGGCACGGGTGTGCGGTAGAAGAAAACCTCGTTCACTGCCCAGAGGGTATCGGACAGGGAATCGGTGTCGCTGATGCCCCAGGTATCGGTTATCACCCTGGGGATGCGCCGTTGGTCATCCACATCAACGATAGGGCTGATAAGGGCCACCACGTCGGTGATCCGGGTCTGATGAGCATCGGTTTCCTCTTTATTTTCCAGAACAAGGGCGATGTCGAAGTATTCACCCTGATCTCGTAGCGGGTAGATGGCATCGAGTTCGATGTCCCTATCCCCTACCAACCGGGCGGCCATCTTAGCTGAAACGTAGAGGTCATTGCGGCGCAGCTTATAATAGCGGACATCCCAGTTATCAAAATAGGTGGCTTCGGCCCGGCTCACTAAAGCCGACCCTGCCTTCATCGTCTGAGAGAGGGTCCGGGCAATGTAGGTACCGTGCCACTCTCCCGGTGCTACGCATCCGGTGTAAACCCCCGGGGTACCAGGAGTGCCAGGGGTGCCACCGAAACTGAGATGGGGCTCCCAGACAATGATGGTGCTGCCGTCAGGGGTGGTGTAAAATTCTGTAGGAGCAGGATTAACATCGCTCTGAGAGACGACAAAGCCAGGCTGAACGGTTTCGGTTATCCTTATGCCACAGAGATTCACATCCCATAGGTTGCGGAAAGTCGTGGTAATGCGAATAGGGACATCAGGCTCATAAGCCGGGATAATATTGCAAGGCACATTGCCCCGATAGGTCTGACAGAGCTCACCTCTGATGGTAGCCCGTCGCCCCATCGCCCAGAGGAGAGCATCAATAACCTGGGGATAATAGTAAATCTTGTCCGAAGGATGTCCATTGAAGAGAACCACCTTGCCCAACCCGAAGGGCCGCCAAGCGATGGCCACCGAACCAGGCTGAGTGGTGTCGGTGAAGGTAGCGACTACAGTGAGCCCCGCAGTGGCGGTGATTAGGGGCTCGTTCAGGATGTAGGTGGTGCGGTCGAGCCAGGAGAAGGTGAGGGGATGGTCAGGGAGCAGCACGTTCAAATGGGCAACGTTGTCAATGTCATCATCAAGCACTCTAGTATTTATGTCAACTGTACCTGAGGGTAAAAGCCCCGCTTGCTCCACCAGGTATGAGGCATTGGACTGAGCGTAGAGGAAGCCCCCGCTCTCCACGAATTCACGAATGGCCTGGAGCCCTGTATCCCCCAGCGAAGCAGCCACTTCATCGGCCCAACCGAGGCGAATTGAGGGCAGGATGAGGACATCGTAATTGGCAAGGGCTCCGCTGGCAATGGCGCTTTCATCCACAGCATCGAAATAGATACAGCGGTCGCCATCCAACGGGCACCACAGGTAGACCCGCAGCAACTGCTCAAAATCGCCCTCCTCCCAGGTCACCACCTGGTCATATTCGTCCCGGACGGTGCTGTAGAAGAGGGCAATCTTCACCGGATGCAGGGAGAAAGACCTGGGGACATCTATCGGGTCGGAGGAGCTGACCCTGAAGAAATCACCGCTGAGGGAGCCGATGACTGCTCCGGGAGCATAATCGGTGCCGTTAACCGTAACGGTCACCGCTGTCCAATACAGCTCAGCCCTGTTGTAAATGGCGTGGAAGAGGGCTTCATAGGCATTGCGACGTTGGGTATCATTGGGTTGACCTGCACCGAGGGGGGTTAATGTCCCGCCACTGGCGAAGGTGTAATCCTGGGGTGAGAGAGGCGGAACCGCCGTAGCGGGCTGTGTGAGGATGCTCATCAACAACAATAGAGCGATGAATCCTCCTACTCCCAAGAGGAGGCATCCAGTTAGCTTAAGCAGTTTTCCCATTGGGCACCCTCCTTGCTTTCTTCCCACCTGGGCTAGTGGTTTGTCAAACTTGATTTTGTAATGTAAATCCGAAAAGAGCCTCGACAAACCACTAGTTAGCGGGCTAATGATGCTTTTTGACGCTCCCTTAACTACAAGGGAGAGGAATCAAAGAAGCCAGAGTGCACCTAAGCAAGGCATCTGGCGGCTAGATGCCACAGGAAATTACAGGGGGTCTTGTTTTTATAACATTATTCCCAAACAGGCACTTTTTGTCAATAGCAAATTGGTACTCCCCGAGCAAAATGGTGATGGGACTTTTTCAACACGAACCCGTAAACTTTGCCAGCCAGGGAAATCTATGCTATACTTTTGATATCTTCTACCGGAAAGGTGAAGCACGTGAAGGGAGCCAAACAAATCCTGCAATGGGTTTTAGGCTTGCTCATAAGTGGTCTGTGTCTGTGGCTGGTTTTCAGGGAGATATCGCTTCAGGAGTTAAGGAACGCCCTAAGTCAGGCCAGTTATGAAGGCATCATCATCGGCGTTCTGCTTATCTTCGCAATCTGTGGGACAAGGGTAATCCGCTGGGCCACCCTATTGACTCCTCAAAGCTATCCCTTCCGTCGCCTCCTCCTGGCACTCTTGGCAGGGCAGCTATCTAATAGTTTCCTTCCCGCCCGAGGAGGTGACCTGATACGAGCGCTGCTTTTAAAGGGAAATCCCCAAAGTAGTACGGCTCACATTTTAGGTACGATAGCGGCGGAGAAAGTGTGGGATCTGGGCATGCTTTTGCTGAGCGCTCTCCTGCTGTGGGCCTTAATGCCGCTGCCTCTATGGTTTGTAAGCTCATTGGAAGCCCTGGCCGTTGCGTTATTCCTGGGCTGGTTATTCGCTATGCTTTTGCTTTTATATCGCCCTCGCTGGTTAGCTCTTCTAACACGGGTGCTCGCCCCTCTGCCCTTACCCGGCAAGGATAAAATTGTGCGCTTCCTTGACAACCTGTTAAAAGGGCTTGAGCCTTTACGCCAACCTGTGAAGGCGCTGTGGGTGACAATATGGTCGGCGTTAATCTGGATGCTAGGCGCAGTGGTAAACCTGGCTATCCTCTGGGCCTTTGGAAAGCCTTCCCTGGCGGCTTCTTTATTCCTCCTCGTTGCCCTGATGGCAGGGATCTCCGCCCCTATCCCTGCTGCCCCTGGCAAGCTAGGCATTTATGAGGGAATAGCCGTAGCAGTCCTGAGTTTTTTCCAGGTGCCTCAAGCCCAGGCTTTAGCCATTGGCCTCGTCCTACACGCCGTGGTTCTAATACCTCCTGTGGCTTTGGTTATCCTGTTGTCCCTGGCCGAGCAAAGGGCCATAATACTCGTGGAAAAGAGACAATCCGGGAATTAAGCTCTTGAGCCAGGGAGAGCATTGAAAAAACCCCAAGGTTAAAATAGGTTAGGCGAGTTCTCACAAATATATTTAAGCGCCACGGAAGAAAGATGAGAGGAGAGAGCAAGAGGGTGAAATATTCCGTGATAATCCCTGCCTACAATGCAACCGACGCCGTTCAGGGCTGCTTGAGAGCCCTTAATTATCAGACAATCCCCCGGGAATTGTATGAAATCATCGTTGTTGATGATGGCTCTATTGATAACACAGCAGAAGCGGCCAGGAAATCCGGGGCTGATAAGGTACTAAGGCTCCCACACCAGGGCCCTGCAGCCGCCCGCAATGCCGGGGTAGAGGCCGCTGTGGGAGACATCGTGCTTTTCACCGATGCCGATTGTGAGCCTGCTCCGGATTGGGTAGAAAAGATGACCTCCCCCTTTGATGATCCAGAAGTGGTAGGAGCTAAAGGGGTATATCGAACCCGTCAGCGAGGGCTTGTAGCCCGTTTTGTCCAGCTAGAATACGAAGACCGCTACGACCGGATGGCACGGCAGGAACAGATTGATTTCATTGATACCTATTCCGCCGCCTACCGAAGGGACGTCTTCCTGAAAAACGGGGGGTTTGACCCCATCTTCATCACTGCTTCCGTTGAAGACCAGGAATTCTCCTTCCGTCTGGCCCGCAAGGGCTACAAGCTGGTCTTCGTCCCCGATGCCATCGTCTATTACCATCACGAAGCCAATCTAATTGAATATTTCCGTCGCAAGTTTGGCATCGGCTATTGGAAAGCCTTACTCCTCCGCTGGCATCCTGAGAAAGCCGTCAGGGACTCCCACACCCCCCAGGTGCTCAAGTTCCAGATCCTCCTCTTGGGGCTGACCGGCTTGGGGATATTCCTGGGCCTATTCCGTCCAGAAGGCTGGCTGATAGCCTCAGGAAGTGCCTTTCTTTTCTTCCTGAGCACCGTGCCTTTCATCTTGAAGGCTGCCCGCAAAGACCCGCCCGTGGCCCTCATCGCCCCCGCTATGCTGGTCATACGGGCTTTTGCCCTGGGGGTTGGCCTCCTGGCCGGGTTCCTACGTTTCGGCCCCCGTCCTGCTCCCCGTCGGGCTCCCATCTCGGGCCTGAACCGCTTCCTGAAGCGGGCTATGGACATCGTAGGGGCCACGGTGGGGCTTATCATCTCCGCCCCGGTTATCGCCATCTTGGCCGTGCTGATCAAGCTGGATTCCCCGGGGCCGGTGTTCTTTATCCAGGAACGAGTGGGGGAGAATGGCCGCATCTTCCGGATGGTCAAACTCCGCACGATGGTGAACAACGCTGAGGAGCTGCTTGAGGAATTAATAGACATAAACTCATTGGAACAGCCCGCTTTCAAACTGCCCAATGACCCTCGCATCACCCGTGTAGGGCGATTCCTGAGGCGGTGGAGCCTGGATGAACTCCCCCAGTTTTGGAACGTGCTGAAGGGGGAGATGAGCCTGGTTGGCCCCCGGCCCGAAGAAGTGCGGATAGTGCGGCTTTACAATGACTGGCACCGGCGGCGGTTGGCCGTCAAGCCCGGTATCACCGGCCCGATGCAGGTCAGTGGCCGGGGCGACTTGCCCCTGGATGAGCGGGTGCGCCTGGAGCTGGATTACATAGAGAATTATTCCCTATGGAAAGACATGATTATTTTACTTAGGACTATACCAGCAGTGATTTCAGGGCGAGGGGCTTATTAATATGCTTGAGTTAATCTTCTGGGGAGCAATTAGCATTGTTATTTATACTTACCTTGGTTATCCAGCGCTGGCTTCTCTGTTAGCTTGGATAATAAGGCGAAGAACCTCTAATTACTCCCAATTATCTCCTCTGGAAGATGCAAATCTTCCTACAGTTACTTTGATAATTGCAGCTTACAATGAAGAAAGCATTATAGCAAAGAAACTGGAAAACAGCCTAGCTTTGGATTATCCTCGTAATAAACTAGAAATAGTTGTTGCTGCAGATGGCTCTACAGATAGAACCTGTGAAATAGTGCGCCAGTATACTCAATACGGAGTGACCCTCCATTGGCAGCCAGAGCGACGAGGGAAAGCCGCTGCTCTTAATCGAGTGGTGCCTTTAACTAAAGGTGAGATCATAGTGTTTTCCGATGCCAATGCTATGTATGACAAGGAGGCCTTACGCAAATTGGTGCGTCATTTCGCCAATCCAAAGATTGGCTGTGTAGCCGGCGCTAAGAAAATCTCACAAAAAAGTGTAACCGGTGCAGGGGAAGGTTTGTATTGGCGATATGAATCTCATTTGAAGCAATGTGATACTCTTATTGGTTCAATGATGGGAGCCCCAGGGGAAATCTTCGCTATTCGTCGAGATTTATATGAACCAGTTGAAGAAGATTCTCTTATTGAGGATTTCATAATCTCAATGCGCATTATAGCCAAAGGTTACAAAGCTGTATACGAACCAGAGGCTATCTCCTGGGAAGAAGCTTCCTCCAGCTTAAAAGGCGAGTGGCAGCGACGTACGCGCATATCAGCCGGAGGAATACAGGCTATCTTAAGATTAAAGGGAATGCTAAATCCCTCCCGTGGAAGATTGGCGTTTCAATATTTATCCCATCGTGTATTACGTTGGGTAATCACGCCATGGCTGCTGCCTCTGGGACTAATAATTAATACATTTTTAGCCTATAAAACTCCATACAATTGGTTATTAATAGGACAGTTACTTTTTTATGGAGGAGCTTTAATAGGGTGGTTAGGTGCATATCTAGGCAAACTTTGGTTCCCCTTTTATTTTATATTTTACTTTTGTATGCTAAACGCAGCGGCAATTGTGGGCTGTTTAAAGTACCTTACTGGCCGTCAACCAGTAGCATGGTCTAAAGCTCGTGAGTGAAGCCGATAATAACCCCTCTTGTCTACCTCACCTTACGGGTATAATCCGGCAGGAGGATAGGCGATTCCACCTTTGGCTCAATCCCGGCTTCTTTCAGCTCTTTAATCCACTGCCGCACGTGGTCAAGGGTGAGCCTGCCTAACTTGACCTCCTTGCTGCGCAAAGCAGCTGATTTGCCAGCCCTCCGCCCGAAGACGGTGATCTCCAGCAGCGAGTTACCCATCAGCCGGTTGCGCCCATGTACCCCACCCGTCACTTCCCCAGCAGCATAGAGATTGGGAACGACGGTGGAACCATCCACATTAAACTGCAAACCGCCATTTTGATAGTGCAAGGTGGGGTACACTAAAATCGGTTCCTTAGTTATGTCAATGCCGAAGCGTTTAAACTGGCGTACCATTGCCGGAAGCTCCCGTTGGATAGTTCCGGGGCCGTGGATTATGTCAATCATCGGCGAATCCAGCCACACGCCGTACATCCCGGTTGGCGTCCGCACACCCTTGCCCCTCTCCTTGCACTCCCTGAT
>DRAO01000450.1 GCA_011041825.1 Chloroflexota bacterium | reverse complement strand
CCCTATTCCTACCTCAACCCCTACCCCTACGCCAACGCCGTATATGCGCCCTCTGATCTTCATACGCTCCTATCACACCGAACCTGATACCGTTCAGGCAGGAAGCACCTTTGAGCTGTTCCTTGAGCTCCACAATGTGGGCTCCATCGAGGCTCAAAACATCATCATAACCTTTGTCGGAGGGGATTTCACCCCCCTTGGCACCAGCAGCGTCAAAACTATCGGCAAACTCTCGGTTGATGAGCACGGATGGGTCTCCCAGAAGTTCCAGGCCCCTTCCGATATGGAGAATGGCCTCTATCCCCAGGCGGTTCAGATTGATTACGATGACCGGTGGGGAACACACTATAGCAGTTCCGAAACGGTGGGCATATCTGTGACGGGGGTCCAGCCCGAGGAGCCAAGCTTAATCATAGGGTGGGTAAGTGTAAAGCCGGAGCTGATCACCCCTGGGAAGGAGTTCACCCTAACCCTTGCCGTGCGCAACGTGGGCGGAAACAGAGCCAGAAATGTCCTGGTCACGGTGGTGACGGCTTCCCCCTTTGCACCTCTAAAGGCGGGAAATGTCAGGGCTTTGGGCGATATAGAGCCTGGCAAAGCGGCGTGGGCTTCTTTCCAAATGATAACTGACCGCAGGGCCGAAGCCGGAGCCTATAACCAGAAAATCCTGCTGGAATACGAAGATGAAGAGGGCCAGAAGCACAGTTCGAGCTACAATACGGGCATCATCGTGGCCCCATCAATGCGGAAGAGGCCCCACCTGCTCCTCACCAGGTATCAGGTGACCCCTGTGGAACCCTCCCCCGGCGAGGTCTTCACGTTAACCCTCACCTTGGAAAACGTGGGAGACGGCTCAGCGCACAACATCATCGTGAACTTTGACCTGGGGGATGAGTTTGCCATCCTGAACTCCGGTGGGATGCTATACCTCTCCCTCCTGCAAGAGGGCAATTATGTGCAATTGGAGCAACCCATCCTCATAAGCGCTATGGCCTCTTCGGGTGTATACAGGATACCCGTGAAAGTCGAATACGAAGACCAGGAAGGAACGGCCTTCAGCCACTCCCAGGATATAACGGTGATGGTCCTCAGGAAGCCCCTGCTCAGGGTTGATTTCTACGAGCCCATAACCCAGGTGATTGTGGGACAACCCTTCCTCTTGCCGGTGGAGGTCATAAACATCGGGAAAGACACGGTCAATGTCACCACGGTGGAATTGCAGAGCGAAGATGTGGACATCACCGATGGCTCTATGTATATTGGGACCCTCGATGGAGGCACTTCTGGTACCATAGAAGCTACCGGGATAGCCCGCAAGCCCGGCATTGCTGCCGTGCGGGTGGTGGTGCACTACGTTGATGATTTCAACCGCCTCAAGGAAGTGGTGAAGGAACTGAAAGTGGAAGTGGCCGAAACACCCCCTTTGCCTGAAATCAAGGAGACCCCTCAACCTGGTGAGGTGGAAGAGAAAGGGGTATGGGGACGCATCTGGAGCTTCATAAAGGCCCTGTTCGGATTAGGAGGGTGAGGTGTTCCTGAGAGACCTCCTGCGGATGGTGTGGCAAAACCTGGGGCGGATGAAGGTGCGGGTTGCCCTCACAGCCATAGGGGTCATCATCGGCACGGGGGCGGTGGTAACCTTGATGTCCCTTGGGGCAGGGTTGCATAAGAGCGTGGTGGGAGAGATTGCTTCGGTAAGCGACCTCACCCAGATTAACGTCTTCCCGCCCAGCTTCGTCCAAGCCTTTAGCCCCGTGCCAGGCCGCAAAAGCCGCTTCCGCACCCTCAACAAGCAGGCGATTGATTTCCTCAAGTCCCTTCCCCACGTCGTGGCCGTAACCCCTCAAGAGCGTCTTCAGGGGATGGCAACGCTACGCTTCAAGAGGAAAGTGGCTGGGGCTAACATCGTGGGCCTCGACCCGGTGGAAGCTAAGAAGCTGGGCTGGGAAGTGGCTAAAGGCTCCTTCCGGCTGGGCAGGAACCAGGCGGTAATCGGTGCCAGGGTAGGGGAGATGTTCTCTGACCCCTTTCGGAGGAAGCGGGCCGAACGCCTCAACCTCTACGGCCAGACCCTGTTCATCGAATTAACCCGGTTCGAGGGGGAAAGGGAAGCCCCTGTTCCCAGCTCCGGGGGCCGGGTTATCAGAGTTGTAAGACCATCCGCCCAACCCCGTGGTTCAGCTAAGAAAATACGGGTTCAAGTGGTGGGGGTGCTGAAGCCCAGAGGGGAAAGCGATTACACCGTTTACCTGAGCCTTGATGAAGTCCACAAGATGAACGAATGGCTGCTGGGCCAACGCATTGACCCTAACAGGAAAGGGTATGAGTCCGTATTGGTTAAAGTGGAATCACCAGACAAAGTTTCAGAGGTGGAAAAGCGCCTGGAAGAGGCCGGGCTCCCAGCCTATTCCTTCAAAACGATGCTCGACAGCCTCAACCGGATGTTCTTCGTCCTCCAGGCCATTGTGGGCAGCATCGGGGGGATAGCGCTGCTGGTGGCAGCCTTCGGCATCGCCAACACGATGACGATGGCCATCTACGAACGCACCCGAGAGATTGGGCTGATGAAGGCATTAGGAGCTACCAACAGGGATATAATGTCCATCTTCCTGGCCGAAGCGGGGGCCATCGGCTTCATAGGGGGCGTGATAGGCACGGCCTTGGGGGCTGGGATAAGCCAGCTCATATCCTTGATGATAGTGAATTATGTCAAGCAGCGTGGCGGCGAAGCCCTCCCCAGTTATGCCCATACCCCGCTGTGGTTGCTTTTCCTAGGGATTGCTTTCTCCACCTGCGTTGGCATAATATCGGGGGTTTACCCAGCCCTTCGGGCGGCCAGCTTAGCGCCCGTACAAGCCCTTAAGTACGAGTGATGCGGGTTTTGCCATCAGTTCGTCTGAAAAGGAGGACGTGCCTATGAATCCTGTAAAATCCACGGATTTCATTGATTACCAAGGCATCCGCTTGCATCTGACCATCTACGAAACTGACCCGCAAGCCCCCAGCATAATCTTCATCCCCGGTATGACCGCACACGTTGGCCTTTACACCGAAACCATCCCCGGAGCCAATTACCTGGAGGCGCTTGCGAGGGAAGGGTTTAACTAGAGTGCCGTGCATCATATTCCCGGAGGTGACCCGATGAAGGGAGTTGAGCTCGATGGTGAGCATCTAAGGATAAACGAGGTGGCAGCAGTAGCCTATGGGAAGCCGGGGGATTGCAAGGTTGCCATCGCCCCTCAGGCAATCCAGAGGATCCGTCAAAGCCGTCGGATAGTGGAGGAATTGATAGAGAGCGGGGAAATCATCTACGGGGTGACCACTGGCTTCGGCTATTTCAAGGACCGCTTCATTGAACCGGCAAAAGCCCTGGAGCTCCAGCGCAACCTGGTGATGAGCCATTCAACGGGAGTGGGAGAGTACCTGACCGTGCCCGAGGTGCGGGCGATGATGCTCATCCGGGCGAATTCTTTCGCCAAGGGGTTTTCGGGGATAAGGCTCGAAGTGGTGGAGATGCTGGTGGAGATGCTCAACCGAGGGGTTCACCCCCTGGTTCCCCGCAAAGGCTCCGTGGGAGCAAGCGGTGACCTGGCCCCGTTGGCCCACTTGAGCTTGGTGATGATAGGGATGGGAGAAGCCCTCTACCAGGGGGAGAAGCTCCCCGGCGGCGAGGCGCTGGCCAAAGCGGGCCTGAGACCTCTCGTCCTGGAGGCAAAAGAGGGCCTCGCTCTCACCAACGGCACCTCCCTTATGGGCGCTCTGGCTTCCCTGGCCGTGCACCGAGCTGAGAACCTGAGCTACGTGGCCGATGTAGCCGGAGCCCTCTCTTTGGAAGCCCTCTTCGGAACCCTCAAGGCCTTTGACCCCCGCATCCACCAGGCCCGCCCTCACCCCGGTCAGATAAAGTGCGCAGAAATCATCAGGACCCTGCTGGAAGGGAGCGAGCTGGTGCGCTCCGATGATTCCCGTTACGTCCAAGACCCCTATTCCCTCCGCTGCATCCCCCAGGTTCACGGGGCTGTGCGGGGGGTGATAGAACACGTGAGAGAAGTGGTGGAAACTGAGATAAACTCAGCCACCGATAACCCGTTGGTGTTCCCAGGGACGGAGCTTCCCCTGTTCCTCTCAGGGGGCAACTTCCACGGCGAACCGCTGGCCTTGGCAATGGATTACCTGGCCGCAGCCATCGCCGAACTCGGCAACATCTCCGAACGCCGGCTCGCTCGGCTCCTGGATGAGAAGGCCAATGGGGGATTGCTGCCGCCTTTCCTGACCGAAGAAGGAGGGGTTAACTCGGGCTTTATGCTGCTCCAGTACACCGCCGCCGCCCTTGTCTCCGAAAACAAGGTGTTGGCCCATCCAGCCAGCGTGGATAGCATCCCCACCTCGGCTAACGTGGAGGACCACGTCAGTATGGGGCCATTGGCAGCAGAGAAAGCCCTCAAGGTGATAGAGAACACCGAGACCATCCTGGCCCTGGAGCTTATGGCCACCGCTCAGGCCATAGACTTCCGCCTCAAATCCCTGGGCCGGGAGGCCAAACTGGGGCGAGGTACTCGCCTTGCCTATGAGCTCATAAGGCAGAGGGTGCCCTTTATCCCCAGGGATGAACCCCTGTACCCTCACATCCGGGCGATGCAGGAGCTGGTGAAGGAAGGCCGCCTGGTGCGTGAAATCCTCCGTGCGAGAGAGTGTTAAAAAACTCCGGGGTTGGAAACCACCCCGCAGGCTAAAAAAGAGGGGTGTGTTTTCTCGTGCGGGGCTTCGCTCCCGCACGAGAAAACGCTTCAAAGCGTTGGTTCATTCTTTCAGGAGGAAAACCAGCAGAGCCAGCCAGAACAGCGAATAATTCAGGATGCGGCGGGATTTAATCACTGCCCCGTATAGCACGGTGGCGGCCACAAACCCTATCATCACCCGCCACATCGCCAGGAACTCCCGCCAGGTGGAGAAGGGCAAAAATAGCAGGGCAAGGGCATTGACCGCCAGGCAGAAGGCTATGGGATGCCGTTCCCCCCGCCAGAAGCGATATGCCAGCAGGGCCAGAATTGCCAGCACCGGCAGCACCACCGTCGGCCCCAGGATGGCAAGCCACAGGGCCAACGCCTTGAGCTTGACCCACCCAACCGCCATCAATCCCCCGAAGGGCACAAAGCTGAAGGGAGAAGCCCCTGCCCCGCCTGACCCAAGCCCAAAATCGCCCAGCCACCTCTTGAGCGAAAACTGCAAGAGGGCTTCCGGCCCCCCTCCCAGCAGGATAAGCCACCTCAGGGAAGCCCAATCCTTCGAGAGCACAAAAGCCACCAGGTATCCGGCCACGAATAGCAAAGCCGTCTCCTTGGCAAGGCAAGCCAGGCCCATAAGACCGGCCCCAAGGATGGGCCTTTTCCTCTCGTAAGCATATATGCCAGCCTGCACCAGCCCGTACGAGAGGGGTTCATTTAAATCCAACCTGACCGAGAGGAGGAGGCCGGGGAAAAGGCCATAGGTGAGGGCATAAAGGGGATTGACCCCGAAATGCTCCAGCAGCTTTTCGGTGAGATAAGTCCCCGCTGCCAGGGCCGCCAGATTCACGGCCAGCATCGCCCAGGGGATGAAGGCAGGGTTCGCTAGCCCCAGCAAGCGGGCCAGCATCGGGTAGAGGATGCGCTGATACCGGTAGGCGGGCACATCAATGTGGGGCACTGCCCCCATCGGATTCAGGGCAATGTAATAAGCAAACTGACCATCGTATCCCTCGGTGCCCTGGGGGTCAAGCTCGCTGTAACGTGTCCCCACCTTCACCAGGGCCAGGGGGTCCCACCCGTGTAAGGCCAAGACGATAGCCACGTATATCACTGCCGCTAGCAGGGAGATAAGCCAGGGGCGCACCAGGGGCTTTTTCACCCTCCCCTCCAAGTCCATCAACGTTTGAAAGCCTCCAGCCCCAGTTCTTGCATCCGCTCCGGGGTTAGACGGCCATCTTCCGCCCAGCCACGCACCCGGTAGTAATCGGCCAGCATACGTGCCAGATCAGGCACCTTCCCCTCGGCGCCTCCGTCGGGGAGGGGATGCAGCAACAGCGAAGGCAAGCCATCGTCCTCCCGGGTGATGCCCAGCTTCACGTTGAATGCCCGCTTTAAGTCGAATATATCCCTCCCCAACCGGGCCAGGTCTTCCACGGAAATGTCCCAGCCGGTGGCGGCCCGGAGCATCCCTGCCATCCTCTCGGCTCCTGGATTGCAGAACTGGCACATTATCAACGCATTGTAGAGCGCCCGCCAATTCTGAATTCGGGCCACCATCTCGGCCTTGCCTTCTTCTGAGAAGCGGTCTCCGGGGAGTATGCCCATCTCTGGCACCGCTGCCCCCGTATCCACTGCATACGGGTCACCCTGCATATGGCAGGCCCCTCGGGGCGATGTGGCATAGGCCAGAGCGCTGCCGAAGAAGGCTCTGGGCTCGTGCATCGGCACTTCCAGGCCCTTGACGTGGGCAGCTCTTTCCCGGACGCCGTAGCGTTCACCCATAGCCCGCACCCCCTCGGCTAAGAGAGCGCCGAAGCCTTCCCTTCGGGCCATCATCTGGATGAGCCGTATGGCCCCTTCCGGGTCCCCCCAGGAAAGGCGGAAGCCCACATCACCCTCGGTTATCACGCCTTCGTCGAAGAGGTAATAGGCAAAGGCTATCGAAACGCCAGTGCTGATGGTATCCATCCCCAGGGAATTGCAGAGCCAGTTGGCGTATGCGACGGCTGCCAGGTCATCCACCATAAGCAGTGTGCCCAGCGAACAAAGGGCCTCGTATTCGGGGCCTTCGGTGACCGGGAGCTTGTATGGCCCTTCCTTGACCTCTATCACCCGACCGCAGGCGATGGGACAGCCGTAGCAGGCACTGGTTCGCACCAGAATGGTTTCCGCCATCGTGGCCCCGCTGAGCTTGGTGGCCCCTTCAAATTCCCCCTTGGTAAAGTACCTGATGGGCACGTCGCCGAATTCGTGGCCCATATCCATCCAGAAAGCCGTGCCCCCGGTGTGGAACATCTGGGTGGCGAAATCCTCCTTCACCCATTCCCGGGCTTCCTGGGCTATGCGGTTGAATTCCTCTTCGTTATGTAAAGGGATTTTTCCGCTGCCCCGGATGGCTATGGCCTTCAAGTTCTTGCCCCCCATCACCGCCCCCATCCCGGTGCGACCGGCGGCCCGGGCGTTATCGTTGATGAT
>DRAO01000233.1 GCA_011041825.1 Chloroflexota bacterium | reverse complement strand
GAGAAAACCCTGCGTGAATTTGCCGGCAAAATCCCCGCCGACCTCAAGAGCCGTATCGAGGCCAAGGTAAGCGAACTCCGCTCGGTTATGGGGGGCTCAGAGCTCCACACCATCCGCCGTGTCACCCAAGAGCTGGGCGAATTAATCCAGCAGGTGGGGGCTGGGATGTACGGGACTGGCCCCAGCGGGACGACGCCTCCTCCTGAGGGAGGGCAGAAAGGGGGAGAGGGGGAGGTAGTGGAAGGCGAGTACCGTCAGGCATAAACCCAAACTTTGGCCTGGTTTGAAGCAGCGCTCCACTTCCTTTTTGCCCCTTCGAGGCGGGTTAAAAGGGTTAAAAAGGCCTCTTGAGGGCATTTTCTTACACGGCGGCTTCGCCGTGTAAGAAAATGCTTCTCCTTTTTTCCTCAGCCTCCGGGGTGGGTTTAACCCAGGAGTTTCTCAACACCCTTCCTCGGCCCCTGCTTGACATTCAGCCCAAAAAGTTGTACAATGCAATTGCTAATTATTTGCAACAACGGAGGAGGATAATGCTCTGGCCTAATTCACTGAAGCCTCTGAGTGAAGTGCTTCCTGGGCAAAGGGTTCAGGTGGAGAGCTTGCGAGGTGGAAGGGGCTTTGTGGCCCGTCTGGCAGCTCTGGGATTTACCCCTGGTGCTGAGGTAATTATGGTGCAGAATTACGGGTATGGGCCGGTGATTGTTTCCATCCGTGGTTCTTACATCGCCTTAGGGCGGGGAGAAGCTGCCAAAGTCCTTGTCAAGACCCGCTAGGAGGGAAAAGATGCTGGAACCACACAGCCCTGAAAATGAGAAGGGCGCTTCCTCCCCCGATGGGAAGCGTGTCATCAGGGTGGCCTTGGCTGGGCAACCAAATGTGGGAAAGTCCACCGTCTTCAACCTGCTTACGGGCCTATCCCAGCACGTTGGCAACTGGCCTGGTAAGACCATTGAGAAGAAGACAGGCTATTGCAAGTACAACGGCTATCTGCTGCACATCATTGACCTCCCCGGCACCTACAGCCTCACAGCTAATTCCCTTGAGGAACGCATTGCTCGAAATTACATAATCAAAGAGCGGCCTGATGTGGTTGTAGCCCTGGTAGATGCCGCTATACTGGAGCGCAGCCTCTACCTCTTGACCGAACTGCTCCTGCTCCAGGTTCCGGTGGTGTTGGGTTTAAATATGGTAGATGTGGCAGAACAGCGTGGCTATCAGATTGAACCCGAGGTATTGCAGGCGGCTTTGGGGATACCCGTGGTACCGATGGTAGCCACCAGAAATCAAGGGATTAAGGAATTGCTGGAGGCCATCATAGCAGTGGTGGAAGGCCGCTTCCCCTATAACCCCCGCCGTCCGGAGGTGAGGAAAGACCACAGGGATGTCCTGGTGCAATTGCTGGAGATAATCAAGGATGAAATCCCGGAACCTTACCCGGGGGAATGGGTGGCCCTTAAACTCCTGGAAGGCGATGCCGAGATTACCAAGATGGTGCGAGAACGGCTCGACGACCACCGATGGGAGGAAGTCCACTCGCTCTTGAAAGCTCACGAAGATGCCATCCTCGATGTGGCCGGGGGCCGCTACGAATGGATAGGACGTATGATGCGGGCGGCAGTGGTTAAGCCTCGACTTGGGCAAATCGGCCTCACCGAACGGCTGGACAGGGTAGCAGCCCATCCCGTATGGGGTTTGCTGGTGATGGCCTTCATCCTGGGAGGAGTCTTCTGGCTGACCTACACCATCGGTTCCCCCCTCCAGGAATGGCTGGAGAGTTACGTGGTTCAAACCCTCGCCGACTTTGTCTCCGGTTATCTGGAGGCTTATGGAGCCCCGGGCTGGGTGCAGAGAGCAGTGGTGGAAGGGATTATAGGCGGGGCAGGCACGGTGCTCACCTTCCTCCCCATCCTCTTCATATTCTTCGCTGCTTTGGGCTTCTTGGAGGATGTTGGCTATATGGCTCGGATGGCTTACGTTATGGACCGTTTTATGCACTTCATCGGCTTGCACGGCAAATCCTTCCTGCCCTTGTTCCTGGGATTCGGGTGTAACGTGCCCGGGATTATGGGAGCCAGAATCATTGAAGATGAGAAAGCCCGCCTTCTCACCATCCTCCTCGCCCCTCTGGTGCCCTGCACAGCACGGATGGCGGTTTTAGCCTTCCTGGCCCCCGTCTTCTTCGGCCCCAGGGCTGTTATGGTTTCGTGGGGGCTTGTGCTCCTGAACCTGCTGGTGCTGGCAGTGCTGGGTAAACTGCTCAACCTGGTGCTGTTCCACGGAGAGCATATGGCCTTCATTATGGAACTCCCCCTTTATCACATCCCCAACCTCCGCACCATCGGGATTACAGTATGGCGGCGGAGCCTTGCTTTCATCAAGAAGGCAGGAACGATAATCCTGGCCGTTTCGGTACTGGTGTGGGTGCTTGCATCCTTCCCCGGGGGAGATGTCAGCCACAGCGTGTTGGCCTGGGTAGGCCAGAAGCTGGAGCCCATTGGACGCTTTATGGGCCTGGATGCATATATGATGGTGGCCCTGTTGACCAGCTTCATCGCCAAGGAAAACGCCGTCGCTACCTTGGGGGTTATCTACAGGGCAGAAGAAGAGACCCTGGCCACGGTGCTCCAGCGGATGGTGCCCGTTGAAGCCGGTCTGGCTTTTATGGTGATGGAAATGTTGTTCATCCCCTGTGTGGCTACTATGGCTACCATACATCAGGAGACCGGGAGCTGGCGTTGGACCGCTTTCAGCGTGGGGTTGCTCCTGGTGGTTTCATTCCTGGCCGGGGTCATCGTATATCAATGCCTCTCCCTTTAATCCGGGGTACAGGCGGCGGGTTAACCCCTACATACCCCACTTAGCCCAAAGCCAAAACGCAGGGCTAAATTGCTCCGCTTTCCCCTTGAAAACTTGAGGGTGTTGAAAAAGTGTCACGCTGTTCCTGCTCAAAGGGTTCCCTCCGGCGAGGGCAGGTTAAAAAGCATTTTTTGAAGTGTTTTCTCGTGCGGGGGCTTCGCCCCCGCACGAGAAAACACCCTTTTTCTATCCCTAGCCTGCGGAGTAGTTTTCAACCTCGGAGTTTTTCAACACCCTTGAAAACTTAATGTTTGACAATTCCCTTGAGAATGAATAAAATCCCCTTTGTAATCATACTTAAGGGACGTTTTTCTTCCCTTTGGGACGGAGTCCCACCAACGCCATCGAACACGGTTAAATGCAGGATTGCTACACCTATCCCTGTGGAGGTAAAAAGATGCCCATCGAATTCGGCACCGATGGATGGCGGGCCATCATCAGCGATGAATTCACGTTCGAGAACCTCCGGCACGTAGCCCAGGCCATTGCCGAAGCCTTCGGCCCTGGGAAATCGGTGGCCGTGGGGTTTGATACCCGCTTCCTCTCCGACCGGTATGCCATAGAAGTATCCCGGGTTCTGGCAGCCAACGGCATACAGGTGTACCTTACGAAAGCCGATGCCCCCACCCCGGCTCTCTCCTTTGCCGTGACCCATTTGAAAGCCGATGGTGGGGTAATGATTACTGCCAGCCATAACCCGCCCCGTTACAACGGTGTGAAGGTTAAAGGCCCCAATGGAGAGGCAAACAAGGAAATAGCCAAAAGGGTGGAGGCCATAGTCCACGAAAATATATCTAAAGGGCGCAAGCCCAACCTTATGGATTACGAGGAAGCTCTATCCAAAGGGATAATCACCCGGTTCGACCCTATGACCTCCTATGCGGAACACGTAAAGGGGCTTGTGGATTTACCCCTTATCGCCCGGAGCGGCCTTAAAGTGGTGGTGGATTCGATGTACGGTTCGGGAAGAGGTTACATAAAATCCCTGCTAGAAGGAGCTGGCCTCTCCTCCGTCAAGGAAATCAGGGGGGAGATGAACCCCGGTTTCGGGGGCATCCATCCCGAACCCATAGCCCGCTACCTGAGGGCGCTGATGGATGAAGTTACCACCGGAGGATGGGATGTGGGCCTGGCAAACGATGGCGACGCCGACCGCATCGGCGCTGTGGATGAGGAAGGCAATTTCGTGGACCCACATCGCATCTTCGCCCTCATCCTCCGCCACCTGGTTGAGAAGAGGGGATGGAGTGGTGCGGTGGTTAAAACCGTATCCACTACAATGGCCATCAACAAGCTGGCCTATCGCTATGGCCTGCCCCTCTACGAAACCCCTGTGGGCTTCAACTACATAGCTGACTTTATGCTCAAAGAGGATGTGCTCATCGGAGGGGAGGAATCCGGGGGTATAAGCATAAAAGGGCATATCCCTGAGGGGGATGGCATTCTGACGGGGCTCCTGCTGCTGGAGGTGATGGCCGAGAAAGGCCTTTCCCTCAAAGCCCTGGTTGAAGACCTGATGCAGGATGTGGGGCCTTTCTTCTACGCCCGAAGGGACATCCGCCTGAGCCCTCCATATTCCAAGAAAGCAGTGCTGGCGGCTTTGAAGAAGCTCCTCCCCTCCAGGCTCGCAGGGGTGGAAGTAACAGAGGTGAACGATAAGGACGGTGTAAAATACATCCTCGGTGAAGAAGGATGGTTGCTCATCCGCCCTTCAGGCACAGAACCGGTATTAAGGGTCTATGCCGAGGCTGTGTCCCCCTCTCTGGTCAATGATTTGCTGCGGGAAGGAGAGGAGATAGGGCAAAAAGCGTATGGGGAGAGCAGGAGGTGATTGATTACAACGAGGGCCTTGGGCTTATCTACGAACGCTTCGTCCTCAATGAATACCTGACTTCACTCCTTAAGCGCTACCCTATCAATAAGGTGCTGGAAGCACCCGTCTACGGGATGGCAGGCATCACAGGGATAAACAGTGTGCCTCTGGCTCAAGCTGGCTGCGAGGTAACCCTGGTGGATAGCGAGGAGGACCGCATCCACATAACCCGGCATATCTGGGATGAGCTGGGATTGGCGGCCGCTTTTGTGGTTTGTCCCGAGATGCGCACCCTGCCCTTCGCCGATGGCTCCTTTGACCTGGCCTGGGAATGGGCTGGGCTGTGGTACCTGAAAGACGCCGAAAGCCTGCTGAAAGAGCTGGCCCGAGTTTCCCGTCGGCTGGTGTTTGTGGCGATGCCCAACCGGTGGCAGGTGGGTTACATTATGCGCAAATATTTGTTAGAGCCAGAATTTTTCAGGCAGGTGGATGAGCGATGGGTGGACATAAAGCGCATAAAGGCGGTGTTGAGCTCCGAGGGACTTCACCTGGTGGAAGAAGGGGTGCTTGATGTCCCCCCCTGGCCGGATACGGTAATGCCTGCCGCTGAATTGCTCAAGCGCCTGGGGATAAAGTCAGCATGGCTTCAATCCCGCTTCACCGGTTCCTCCTGGCATTGGAGCATTATGGATTACTACACCGGCAAAGACCCTGGCCTCAAAGACCGGGTTATGCGCTATGCTTTTCTGGAGAAAGCGCCTTTACCCTGGTGGATGAAAGTCATCTGGGCTCACCACCGCTTTGTGTTGTTCGAGCATAATAGGGGTTAAGTAAGGGTTGAGATAAGGATTACGAGACGGGGGTGAAAGGCGATGAAGAGGATTTTACGCTTGCTGGTGCTCCTCATTTACAGCCCGAGCCGGGCTTTCGATGAAGTTAAGGAGAGCTCCGGGTGGATGTGGCTTGTCCCAGCGATAATCTTGATAGGCTCTTTATGCTTCAGGGCCATCGTTTCAGCCTCTGCTTCTGCCATCCTGGCGAAGGAACAGCTGGAAAAGCAGCTCTCACAGCTGCCTCAACAGGAGCTGAGCAACCTGCCCCCTGTGGTGGCCCACGGGCCATCACCTGTGTTCCTGGCCACCACAGCCATAATCAGCGGAATCGTTATGCTCTTCCTGGGTTGGTTAATACGCTCTTTCCTCCTGCATTTAGGTTCCCTGGCTCTCGGCGGACAGGGCTCATTCGGCCAGATGTTCGTTGCGGCCGGGTGGGCTTACCTCCCCTACGGCATCCGGGACCTGGTGCAGGGCATCTACTCCCTCCTTACCGGGAAAGTAATCACCCAACCGGGGCTCTCGTCCCTGGTTGCCACCGGAGACCCCATTAAGGACAGCGCCAATGCTATGTACCTGCTCTTAGGTCGGCTCGACATCTTTGTCATCTGGAGCGTAGTGCTGCTGGCACTGGGGGTAAGCGCCGTAGGAGGATTCTCCCGGAAGAAAGGGGGCTTCCTGGCCTTTGGATACTGGGCTCTTGTCACCCTCCTCTCCATCCTGCCCAGCTTAGTAGTAAGGAAATTCCTGCCTTCAGGGCCGTTTGGCCCATAAAGGATGACCGAGATGGCGGAAACCATTGTGCGTACTGAGGACCTGTGGAAAGAGTTCCCGATGGGTTCCTCGACCGTTCAGGCCCTTAAGGGGGTGAACATAGAGGTTGAAAAGGGGGAATTCCTCTGCGTTATGGGCCCCTCCGGTTCAGGCAAGTCCACCCTCCTCAACCTCATCGGGGGGCTTGATAGGCCCACCCGGGGGAGGGTAATCGTTAAAGGCAAGGACCTGGCCTCGCTGGATGAAAATGCCCTGGCCTTATACCGCCGCCAGGAAGTGGGCTTTGTCTTCCAGGCTTTCAACCTCATCGCCACGATGACGGCCCTCCAAAACGTGGAATTGCCGATGGTTTTCGCCAGAGTCCCCTACCGCCACCGTCACAAGCGGGCCAGAGAGCTGCTGGAGATGGTCGGCCTGGGCCATCGCCTTTACCACAGGGCCAACGAGCTTTCGGGAGGTGAACAACAGCGGGTCGCCATCGCCAGGGCTTTAGCCAACGCACCTTCCATAATACTAGCCGATGAGCCAACCGGAAATCTCGATAGCCGCACCGGGAGTGAAATCCTGGAATTGCTCAGGGAGCTGAACAGAAGCAAAGAGCTCACCGTAATCGTGGTGAGCCATAATCCAATGGTGATGTCCTATGCTCATCGGGTGGTTCACCTGCGAGATGGGGAGATTGCCGGTTGAAGAAAGGGGTTAGACCAAAAGGAGGAAGGTGATGAGGGTTTTCCGTTTGCTGCCGGTGTTTCTCTTAGGGATTTTGCTCGCCATTGGCATCCACCTTTGCCAACCCGACGCTAAAGCTGCGACTTCGGTGGATGCTCTGGCCTTCGGCGCCCCTCCCTCTATCCAGTATGCTTCCACCATCACGCCCACAATTACCCCTACCGCAACCCTTACTCCTACAGCTACCATCACTCCCACCATCACGG
>DRAO01000007.1 GCA_011041825.1 Chloroflexota bacterium | reverse complement strand
GGTCCAACCTCCATAGGACGGTCCTGATAGCGAGGGGCTTTCATCCAGGAGTATTTGCCATCGGTGTTTAACCATTCATAAGGTGGCTTGGGGCCGGTGTAATTAGGCTTGGTCTCGCCATCCCAGGGGTGCTTTGCCACCTCATCCCCTTCACTGTACGCAAACCAGGAGTGGGTCACGTACTCGGTAATTTGCTGCTGGTCAAGGGGGTGAACGGTGGAAAGGTCCTTGTCAAATATGAGCCCCTGGGGCAGGTAGTAGCTCTCAGGCTCATTGATGCTGATTTCGGGGAAATCGCCGTAGGAGAGGAAATTACCAACCCCACCACCGATGGAAGCCCATTCTTTGTAGTAAGAAGCCACAGCCAGCAAGTCAGGCAGGTAAACCTGTTCCACGAATTCCTTAGCCATTACCAGGAGGCGCTTGACATAAGCAAGCTTGTCCATATTAAGAGCCGAAGGGCTGTTGGGGTCTACAGGGATAGCCATCCCGCCAACCAGATAGGTCTGAGGGTGCGGGTTCTTGCCGCCGAAGATGGCATGAACCTTGATGACCTCCCGCTGCCAATCGAGGGCTTCTAGGTAATGGGCAACAGCCATCAGGTTGGCTTCGGGGGGAAGCTTGTATGCGGGATGACCCCAATAGGCATTGGAGAAAGGCCCCAACTGCCCTGCTTCAACGAAGGATTGGAGCTTGTTCTTGACAGATGCGAAGTATTTGGCGCTGGATTTAGGCCAATCGGAGATGGATTGGGCCAGTTTGGCCGTTTCAACGGGATCAGCATCCAGTGCGCTGACAATGTCCACCCAATCCAGGGCATGGAGGTGATAGAAATGAATCACGTGGTCCTGCACGTACTGGATGCCTTCCATAATATTGCGGATAATCCGAGCATTAGGGGGAACTTCAATCCCCAGGGCATTCTCAACACATCGTACCGAGGCAAGGGCGTGGACCGTTGTACACACGCCGCATATACGCTGCGTGAAGGCCCATGCATCTCGAGGGTCACGCCCTCGCAGGATTATCTCAAGGCCTCGGAACATAGTGGAGGAGCTCCACGCATCTGTCACCTTGCCATTCTCGACCTGGGCTTCAATGCGCAGGTGTCCTTCAATCCTGGTGAGCGGGTCAATACAAATCTTAGCCATAGCAACCTCCCCAGACTATTCCTCTGTGGACCCTTCGGGCTTTTCCGGGCCTTTAGTGATCTTAGCCCTGATGGCGCTTCCAATGGCGTGGGCGGCGATTCCTGCGGCAGTGATACCCGTCAAGGTAAGGCCGATTTTATCAGCAGTGGTTTCGATGCCAAAACCGGGAACCTGAGGCAGACGGCGGTAGAACGGGCTCATTGTGTCCCAGAAGTGAGGTTCGGAACAGCCGATGCAGCCATGGCCGGACCATACCGGCCAGGAGATGCCCTCGTTCCAGCGCTGATCAGGGCAGTTATGGTAGGTCTCCGGCCCCTTGCATCCCATCTTGTAGAGGCACCACCCAAGGCGATGGCCTTCATCCCCCCACTTCTCCACGAACTGTCCAGCGTCGAAGTGCGCACGGCGCTCACAATGGTCGTGGATGCGCTTGCCATAGGCGAAGAGGGGGCGTCCCAGGCCATCAGTGGCAGGGAGGCCACCAAAGGTAAGGTAGTGAACAATGGTGGCTACCAGGTTGTCCACATTCATTGGGCAACCGGGAAGGTTAACGACGGGGACATTGGTGACTATGTCGCTAACGCCTTTGGCTCCCGTGGGGTTAGGGGCGGCAGCAGCCAACCCTCCAAAGGATGCACAGTTACCAACAGCGATGACGGCGGCGGCACCGTTGGCTACTTCTTTAAGGATATCCACAGCCGAGCGTCCCCCAACGCAGCAGTAAACCCCACCCTCAGCTACAGGGATGGAGCCTTCTACTACTACAAGATAGCCCTTCTCCTGGATAGCATTGTGGAGGGCTTCCTCGGCTTGCTTCCCCGCAGCGGCCATAATGGTTTCGTGATATTCCACGGCCAAGACATCCAGAACTATCTCGGCCACCGTAGGATTGCGTGCTCGGAGGAAGGATTCGCTACAACCGGCACAGTCCTGGTATTCAAGCCAAATCACAACTGGCTTCTTCGCTTTCTCCAGGGCTTCTGCTATCTTGGGGGCATAACTTGCGGGTAAAGCCAGGGTGCCGGCCATAATGGTGCAGAATTTGAGGAACTCACGGCGGGAGATTTTGTGCTCCGCTAGAGCCTCTCCTATGGTTTTCGCTTCCATTTTGCCTCCTTGCGAAGAAGATGGGTTTGCGGTTTAAGGTTCGAGGAAAAGGCCAGCAGAAACAAATATAGCACAAAGGGGAAGCAGAGGTCAAACCCAAAAAGGCTCAAAAAAGGGAACAAAAGTATCAAATTAATCCCCCTTTTATAGCTTTCGCTACCGCATGGGCACGGTTTGAAGCCCCCAGCTTGGTCAATACGGCTTTAACCCTCCTCTTAACGGTGGCCTCACTCCAGTGGAATGATTGAGCCAGCTCCCCGGTGGTGGCTCCCTGGGCTATTAGACGGAGAAGCTCCAGCTCTTCTTCGTCAAGTCCTACTTCATTGGACGCCTGACGTTGAGCTAATCTCTCAAATTCCTCCAGCACCTTGCTCACAAGCGATGGACTTAAGAGCCGCTGTCCCCGGTATACTTCCCTTATGGAGTTGGCCAAATCTTTGTGAGAGACGCTTTTGAGGAGATAGCCGTGAACTCCCGCCTTAAGGGCTTCGCAGAGGTGCCGTTCATCATCATAGACCGTAAGGATGAGGACTTTCACGTCGGGATGCTCTTGGCGGATGCGCCTGGCTATAACGATTCCATCCGCACCAGGAAGCTTGATGTCCAGCAGAACCACATCAGGGTGGAGTTCCCTCACACGTTCCAGGGTCTCAAAGCCGTTTTCGGTTTCACCGACCACCTCAATGTCGCTGTAGCTGGAGAGGAGGCTTCGGATGCCCTCTCGTACCACGGGGTGGTCATCAACTACCAGAACCCTTATCTTCTCCATTTCCCCTTTACCCCTTGGCCGGGACTCTCAATACAATCTTTGTGCCTTTCCCAACCTGAGAGACCACTTCCAGTTCCCCCCCTATCCTCCGAGCCCTCTCCTTCATCCCCTTGATACCCAGATGCCCGGCAGGGTTCCTCAGGAAAGCCTCATAGTCGAACCCCCTGCCGTTATCGGTTATGACCACTTCAAGCGATGCGGGGTGGAAGGCAAGGGTAATCGTGGCAGAAGTCGCCTGGGAGTGAAGTTCTACATTTCGCAAGGCCTCCTGTACAATTCGGTAGATGGCTACTTCTTCCTCAGGAGAGAGGCGGTAAGGCGCTCCTTTGACCTCTACAGAGCAGCGGATGTCATAGAGGTTCGTAAAGGTGCGGGCATATTCCTTAATCGCAGGGATGAGCCCTTTCAATTCCAGTATCGGAGGATGAAGGTTGTAGATGATGTGACGCATCTCCCTTTCGGCCCGGTGAAGGAGGGCTTGTACTTTGTCCAGGTTCTCCTGAACGGCTGGGGTTCCGGAGGCAATGCGCTCTTTAGCCGCCTGAGCCTCGTAAAGGGCACCTATGAGGAGCTGGATGACACCATCGTGGAGGTCATGGGCTATGCGTTCCCGCTCTCTCTCCTGCATCTTCAGAGCAATGGCACAGGGGCCATATGGCTGCTCATCATAAAATGAGCCTTTCCCCTCTTCAGGGGGCCTTTTCTCACCCGCCTTCAACCGCTGGATCAGCTCTTCAATTTGGGCACGGAGCCTTCTCTTATCAAGCTGTGCCCTTTCGCACATCCGGGGGGTCAGCACGGATACAACCAATTGATGGCCCATTGCTTCCAGGAGATCGAGTTCACGGGAGGATAAGGGAGGAGCAGGAGGAAGGAGGAGCCCTATCACCCCTAAGGCCCTGTCTCCATCCATTAAGGGGATGCCTAACCACAGGCTTTCTGAACCCTCTTCTTGGGAAGATGAATCCAGGGAGAGGATTCGTCCCTCTTCCAGGGCCTTTAAGGCCACTTGACCGGCCACTTCCCATTGGGGCTCTCTACGCCCAAGGGAGAAAAAGCAAAGGGGACGGAAACATTCGTGGATGAAGACGTAAGCGGCCTCGGCTTTCAAAGCGTTGGAAAGGGCCTCTACAATGTCTCTCAGGACATCACACCAATTCCCCCTTTTAGCGCCTTTCTCACCCGATTTTTCCCAAATCATCATAATCTTCCCATTTCAATTCTACACCAACACCCTAAATTATAGCTTGGATGGAGGTTCCTGTCAAAAATTTTCAAGAAATGGCGTACTCCTCAGCCCTGTAGGAACTCCGCACTAGCGGCCCAGCCACCACAGCCCGGAAGCCCATCTTCTCCCCCTGGCGTCTGTATTCATCGAAGCGCTCCGGCGGGATGAACTCGGCTACGGGCAGCTGCCGCTCGGTGGGCTGGAGGTATTGCCCCAGCGTCACCACGTCGCACCCGACCCGGCGCAGGTCCACAAGCACCTCTTCCACCTCGTGAGGTCGCTCGCCTAGCCCGAGCATAAGCCCTGATTTAGTGGTGATATGGGGAGCCTGGCGTTTGACCCAGGCCAGGATTCCCAGGGAACGGCGGTAATCGGCACGGGGACGGACCAGGGGGTAAAGCCGGGGCACCGTCTCCAGGTTGTGGTTGATGACCTCCGGCCCGGCGGCGATGACCTGCTCCAGAGCCCTCAGCGAGCCACCGAAATCGGGTATCAGCACTTCGATGGTGGCGTCAGGCAATCGGCAGCGCACTGCTTCAATGGTGGCGACGAAATGAGAAGCACCGCCATCCGGGAGGTCATCTCTGGTCACCGAGGTGATGACCACGTGTTTGAGGCCAAGCCTCCGGGCGGCTTCGGCCACCCTCTCAGGCTCTTCGGGGTCGGGCGGAGCAGGCTTGCCTTTCCGCACCGCACAGAAGCGGCAGCCCCGGGTGCAGACATCGCCCAGAATCATAAAAGTAGCCGTCCCTCGCCCAAAGCACTCCCCGATGTTGGGGCAGAGGGCGCTTTCGCACACGGTGTGTAAATGCAGCCCCCGCAGGAGCTTTTCCATCCGGGCCAGGACATCTTGGTCAGGGGCTGGGAGAGTCAGCCAAGGGGCTTTGTCGAGCTTCAAAATCCCTCCTTTCGGGGAGGACGATTATGCTTCTTGCGTTCCAGAGCAGCATCCAGACCTTTGAGGCTCCTCCAGGGAAAATCCTTTCCCTGAGAGGATAACCGATAATTTCAATTTTGACAAATGGAGGGTGTTGAAAAGCCTGGGCCAGGGCTAAAAGCCCCGGCCTGAGCAGTGAAAGCCCGCCAAAGGCGGGCTGGGGCAGGGCGCTTCCAGCGCCCTTTCTCTGCTCAGCCGGGAGCTTTGAGCTCCCGGCCCTCCCTCCGTTGGAGGGTGTTGAAAAAGTGCCATTCTCATTTTGTTTGATGAGCGTCCTCCGTTCGAGGCAAGTTAAGAAAGGCTTTTGAGGGTATTTTCTTGCACGGCGGCTTCGCCGCCGTGCAAGAAAATACTACCCCTTTTTTCCCCAGTTCCCGGGGCAGGTTTAACCCCGGAGTTTTTCAACACTCTCCTCCGTTGGGTGGTTGCGTTTCAATAGCCACTTGTGTTACAATTTGGGGTGTGATAGAATTGCCCAGACGCTTTGTCTAAACAAATACAATCAAGAGGGGAGGTTGATGCTATGGAGTGCAAACAGGAGCGAAATCTGAAGAACTGCCCCTGCACTTACGAGCCCTGCTCCAAGAAAGGCATCTGCTGTGAGTGTATCGCTTACCATCGTAAGATGGGAGAGCTTCCAGCCTGCCTGTTCCCACCTGAGGTAGAACGCACATACGACCGCTCTATCCGCCGCTTCGTCCAGACTTATAAGCACTTGTTGTAGGAAAGGGATGCTTGACGTTTCCTCGACAGCGGTAGAACCGCTGTCGAGGAAACACCCTCTATCAGGGAGGTGCAAAATGGCTCTAGGCGAATTCCCAGGCAAGGGCAAGGTCGCCGTTTTGAGGACAACCCCTGAAACCGTCCTGGACGATTACAAACGCCTGATGAAGCTGGCTGAATACGAGAAGGTTCTGCCCAAGGATAAGGAAACCATCCTCAAGATAAATATCTCCTGGCAAACCTGGTACCCGGCCTGTTCCACCGCCCCTTGGCAACTGGAGGGAGTGATACGAACCCTGCAAGAAGACGGATACACCCGCATCTGGGGTGCCCATAACCGCACCGTGGTGGTGGACGCTTATATCGGCGAGCGCAACAACAAGCACAAATACGTGTGCGATAAATACCTCGTGCCCAGCATCCACCTCTACGAACCCCACATCCGCTGGGTGCGCTACGAGCCCCAGCACGAACTCCTGGTGCTGCCCAAAATCTACCCCGAAGGCATCTATATCCCGGAGGTGTTCATCGGGAAAAACATCATCCAGTTGCCGACAATCAAGACCCATGTATTTACAGTGATTACCGGCGCTATGAAAAATGCCTTCGGCGGGCTTCTGAACGAGAAACGCCACTGGACCCACGCCGTCATCCACGAGACCCTGGTGGACTTGCTCACCATCCAGCAGGAAATCCACACCGGCATCTTCGCCGTGATGGACGGGACTTTCGCTGGAGATGGCCCCGGCCCCCGGGCGATGCGCTGGCACGTCAAGAACGTGATTCTGGCCAGCGCCGACCAGGTAGCCATAGACGCCATCTCCGCCAAGCTCCAGGGTTTCGACCCGATGAGCATCCCCTTCATCCGCATCGCCCACGAGAAGGGCCTGGGTGTGGGCGACCCCGAGCAAATCGAGATTGTCGGCGAGGACAGGGATTGGGTGCTCTCCCAGAACTGGGGCTTCGTGCAGGAAGACACCTTCGCCAGCCGGGGCCAGAAAGCCATCTACCACGGCCCCCTCAAGCCCTTCGAGGGTATCCTCCTCCGCTCGCCACTGGTGCCCTGGTCCTACATTGCCTCCCGGTTCTATTACGATGTCTTCTGGTATCCCCTCATCGGGCGCAGGAGGGTGCTGGAAGCCCTCAGGACCCCGTGGGGGCAGCTCTTCAAAGAATACGGTGATGGCCGGGTGGTGCTCTCCAAGCCCGACCCTGTGGCCCTCTCCGTGGTGCTGGGGGTGATGGGAGCTGGAATCCTGGGGTTGAGGGCTCTGTGGAAGTTGGTGAAAGGATGAGGGGGGATTTCTAACG
>DRAO01000080.1 GCA_011041825.1 Chloroflexota bacterium | reverse complement strand
GGAAGTTGGTGAAAGGATGAAGGGGGATTTCTAACGTAACTCTAACATTCCTCTAATGCCATTCTAATGCATCCTTGCTACAAAGAAGGTGGATTTTCTTCAAATCAATCCATCCGGCAGCGATAAAAACCGGGTGGAAAGGAGGTGATGGCTATGGCAGAGATCGTAAGGTGGGAACCCTTCAGGGAGCTGATCTCACTCCGGGAGGCTATGGACCGCCTCTTTGAGGAGAGCTTCGTGCGGCCTTTTGGGTGGATTGCTCCTGCAGGGACGGAGTCCTTCGCCATTGATATGTATGAGACCGACGATGAAATCGTAGTGAAGGCTGCCATCCCTGGGGTCAAGCCTGAGGACATTGATGTGAGCCTCAGCGGGGACGTGCTTACCATCAAGGGTGAGGTTAAGGAAGGAAAGGAAATCAGGGAGGAAAACTACATCCGGCGTGAGCGCCGGTATGGCACCTTCTGCCGGTCCGTCTCACTGCCTGTGCAGGTAGATGTCGACAAAGCCAAGGCCGAGTATGAGAACGGCATCCTCACCCTTACCCTGCCCAAGGCCGAGGCTGTGAAGCCCAAGGTTATCAAGGTCAAGGCCAAGAAGTAAAAGAACTCAGCCCAGAGCGGAGCAAAACGCCTGCTCTGGGCCTGCTTAATTTTTGGCATTCGCTTTCCTAAAACGCAGAATTGTGCTAAAATACGCCGTCGGGCGCCTGGGTGAGAAGGGCGCCTGACGGTTTAAAATATACCGGCGGAGGTGATGGCTATGCCAATCTACGAGTACGAATGCCTCGACTGCGGGATACATTTTGAGAGGATGCAACACTTTTCTGACCCTCCTGTGACTGAGTGCCCTAATGGCCATCGCCATGTGCGCCGTGTGCTGCACGCCCCTGGCATAATCTTCAAGGGTTCGGGCTTTTACACCACTGATTACGCCCGAAAGAACAACAATACCGAAAAGAAAGGAGAGAAGGGAGAGAAGACGACCTCTAAAGAGGGAGAAAGCGAATAAACAGGGCAAACGGTGAACATCAAAGGGGGATTTAATCAATCAAGAGGGAAGTCATATTTGGACGGCAGCTCGGTTGCCGTCCAAATATGACTTTTATATTCCTTATTGGCGAGGTTCCTCCTCTAACACCGCCTTTATTTTAATGGTCTTACCCCTCCTTATCAATTCCAGTTCAACTTCCTGGCCCACCCTTGTGTTATCCTCCAGGTAAGCATCCAATTCATCCACGCTTTTGAGAGGATGGCCATCTATGGCAGTGATAATATCCCCTCCCACCAGCACGGTGCGGTTGCCGATTATCAACTCCTTTCTGGCCCCACGAATGCCCGCTTTAGCAGCAGGGCTGTTGCGGTAGACCTTGGCTACAAGTATGCCTTCCTCCACCGGCAACCCAAGCCTCTTGGCGAACCCCGGAGTTATGGAGTAACCCAGTATGCCAAGCCAGGGGTGGCGGTAACGCCCATAAGCGATGAGTTCGGGGACTACCCGCTTGACCGTATCCACGGGAATTGCGAACCCCACGCCTGCCGAGGCTCTGCTCGGGGAGACGATGGCCGTGTTAACCCCTATCACCCGCCCGTGCGAATCCAAGAGAGGCCCACCCGAGTTGCCGGGGTTTATGGCTGCATCGGTTTGAATCAGGTGCCGGATCATACGTCCCCCTTCCAGCTTCAGCGTCCGGTTTAAGGCGCTTATCACCCCTACCGTCAACGTCCGCTCAAACCGCCCAAACGGGTTGCCGATGGCTATGGCCCTCTGCCCCACTTGCAGGTTGGAAGAGCTCCCCAATTCCACCGGCACCAGCTTATCAGGGGGCACCTCCACCTTAAGCACCGCCAGGTCATTGGGAGGGTCTGCCCCCACCACCTTGGCAGGAACTACGATGTCCTCGCCCAGGCTCACCTCTATGGACTGGGCTCCTTCTATAACGTGGTAATTGGTTACGATATGCCCTTCCTTATCGTACACAAAACCTGACCCCGCTCCTTCTTCAGGATAAACCCCGAAGAAGAAATCCCACTGCAAAATCCTGGTCGTTATGTTCACCACCGAAGGGGCTGCTTTTTTATAGACGTTGATGATAATCTGTTCCTCCGTATCCACCACGCCAGAAGTTACGGGAGCCGTGGTGGGGGTTGGAACCAGCGTAGGCGTGGGTGTGATGGATATGACGGTGTGTAGAATGCGTGCGGTGCCGCTGACCAAAGCACACCCCGTTAATACCAGCAAGCTTGCGATTGTTAAGAGAAGCCATCGTTTGGACATATAACCCTCCTGTTGCGCTTTATTCTTTGATGACCTTAGGGCGCTTGCCCAGCTTCACCTTTATCTCCTTCTCCTCCCCGTCCCGGATTACCGTAAGGGTAACTTCCTGGCCCACAGTGGTGTTGCGAACCAGGTAAACCAGCAAATCCTCAAACTTGCGCACTTCCTGGCCATCAATGGCTATGATGATATCCCCGCCTATGCCCAGGGGTTCTCCCCGGAACTTGACCTCTTTCTTCGCTCCCTGAAGCCCCGCCTTATCCGCCGGGCTGTCCCTAATCACCTCTATAACCAGGGCTCCCCGCTTGACAGGGAGGTCAAACTCCTCGGCAATGGCCCTGGTCACACTCATACCCCTGATGCCCAGCCAGGGGTACTCATAGTATCCCCTCTCAATCAGGCTGGGGACCACTTTCTTAACCAGGTTAATGGGGACGGCGAAACCAACCCCTGCGCTTGCCCTCACCGGGGATTTGATGGCAGTGTTAATGCCTATGACCCGTCCCTGCGAATCCAGCAGTGGCCCACCCGAGTTGCCAGGGTTGATGGCGGCATCGGTCTGGATAACCTCGGGGATGGAGAACTGGGTTGTCCCCGGTCGCAACACCCGTCCCAGGCCACTGATAATCCCAACCGTCATCGTCCCCTGCAAGCCAAAGGGGTTACCGATGGCGATTGCCCTCTGGCCCACCTTGACCTGGTCCGAATCGCCCAAATCCACTGGATGCACACCCTGAGGAAGCTCGTCAACTTTAATTACGGCGACATCGCTGTCCGGGTCAGTGCCCACCACGCTGGCCAGGGTTGAATCTCCGTTGTAGAAGGTGACCTCCACTTCATCAGCCCCTTCTACCACATGGTAGTTGGTGACTATATGGCCTTCTTCATCCCACACGAAACCGGAGCCTACACCCTCCTGGAAGAATTCCTCAGGAGGGGTGGCAAAGGGAAGCCCAGGCGAACCGAAGGGAAGTGTGAAGGGGAGCTCCGGGACAATGTTGGGAAACTTAAACTCCTCCCCCAGTTTCACCTTCTTAGTCACCCGGATGTTCACCACCGAAGGATTAACCCTCTCATAGATGCTGACCAGTAATTGCTCTTCCTCCGCATCCAACACCTTCCCCGCCACCACTATCCTCCTCGGGGTGGGAGTGGGTTTGACAACGGGGCGTTCTTCAGTCACAGCTGTTGCAGGCGCAGTAGGAGCGCTCTTCCCCGCTTGCAGGAGCTTTGGAAAGCTGAATTCCAATTGGCAGGCCATCAGCGTAAGGGAAAGGATTACCAACAGCACAATTAAACTCATCCTTTTCATAGGCCTCCCTCCACTTCCTGAATTTCCTTCAACTCCCCCCAGTTCTTCCCCACTTCCAGATCCACCTTAAGGGGGGCTTTCAGTTCGTAAGCTCCTTCCATCACCTGTTTCACCAAAGAAGGCACTTCCTTCATCTCCTCCTCAGGCACTTCCAGGACCAGTTCATCGTGTACCTGGAGGATTATGCGGCTTCGGAGCTTTCGTTCCTTCAGGGCCTTGTGCAGGCGCACCATCGCTATCTTGATGATGTCGGCTGCGCTGCCCTGAATGGGAGCGTTGATAGCCATCCGTTCGGCGGCAGCTTTAACGGTGTGATGGGCCTTGCTATCGGGGGCCAGTTCCGGGAAGTAGCGGCGACGGCCCAGCAAGGTCTCCACGTAACCCTCCTGCCTGGCCTTGGCCTTGGTGGTTTCCACGTATTCCTTCACCTTCGGATAGCGGGCAAAATAGTTCTGGATGAACTCGTGAGCTTCTTCAGGTGTAAGGCCGGTCTGCTCAGCCAGGCCATAAGCACTCATACCGTAGATGATGCCGAAGTTCACGGTTTTGGCCAGGCGACGCATATCCGGGGTCACCTGGTCTATCGGCACATCCAGGATGGCCGAGGCGGTGCTGGCGTGGATGTCCTCGCCCTTGCGGAAAGCCTCCAGCAAGCCCTCGTCTCCGGTGATGTGAGCCAGTATCCGGAGTTCCACCTGGGAGTAATCCGCCGAGAGGAGGAGCCAGCCTTCTTCGGCGATGAAGGCCTTGCGGACGGCTTTACCCACATCGGTGCGGGTGGGTATGTTCTGGAGGTTGGGCTCGCTGGAGGAAAGCCTCCCGGTGACAGTGCCCGTCTGGTTATACGAGGTATGCACCCGCCCGGTGGCCGGGTTCACCATCTTGGGCAAAGCATCTGCATAGGTGGATTTTATCTTGGCCAGGTGGCGGTGCTCCAGCAGGAGTTCCACCACGGGGTGGCGTCCCCGCAGCTTCTCCAGCACGTCCGCTGAGGTGGAATAATGCCCGGATTTGGTCTTGGGGATTCCCTGGGCCGAGATGCCCAGCTTGCCGAAAAGGGCTTCGGATAGCTGCCGGGAGGAGTTGACGTTGAAGCGGTAGCCAACCCACCTGTAGATTTCCTCCTCCAGTTCACCCAGCCTCTGGCTCAATTCCCTGGACATCTCCTTCAGGAAGTCAACATCCAGCTTCACCCCGGTCATTTCCATATCCATAAGCACGGGCACCAGGGGCATCTCCACCTCGTAGAAGAGCTTTTCCAGGCCGAGTTCCTTAAGCCTTTCGCCCAAGACCTTCACCAGCCGGTATGTCATATCCACATCGGCAGCAGCATAGGGGGTTGCCCTGGATATGGGAACTAAATCCATCGTGATTTGTGATTTGCCCTTGCCGATGAGGTCCTCGATAGGGGTCATCTCCACGCCAAGGTACTTCCAGGCCAACTCCTTGAGGTTCACATGACGCCCGGTGGGGTCTACCAGCCAGCCTGCCACCATTGTATCAAAGGTGAGGCCCTTCACCGTTATGCCGTTGCGGAGCAGGATAAGCATATCGTATTTAGCGTGATGGGCGTATTTGGGGATGGTCTCATCTTCCAGGATGGGCCTGAGCTTCCCCCGCACCACCTCCCAGGGCAATTGTTCTCCTTCCCGATGGCCCACCGGGATGTAATACCCCTCTCCTTCCCGGGTGGTGAGGGAGAGGCCCACAAGCTCGGCTCTCATAGGGTTTACATCGGTGGTTTCAACGTCCAAAGCGATGGCTGAGGCTTCGGATAACTTCCCCACCAGTCTATTTAGAGCCTGCTCATCCTGCACCGCTTCGTAATGGCCCAATTCGGGCTTGGGGTGCACCTCAACCTTGCTCAGGAAAGAAAGTTGACGGACCTCCTCACCACGTTCGGGGAGACGTTTGAACAAAGTGCGGAATTCCAGCTCCCGGAAGATTTCCTTAACCTTCTTTTCGTCATACCCCTGGTAACGTAGGGATTCCAAATCCACATCCAAAGGCACGTTGGTGCGGATGGTCACCAGGTCCTTGTTCAGGAAAGCCCTGTCCCGATTTTGTGCCAGAATCTCCTTCAGCCGGGGCGGGGTGATTTCATCCAGGTGCCGGTAGATGTTCTCCAAACTCCCATATTTCCGGAGCAATTTAGCGGCTGTCTTCTCCCCGATGCCCTTTACGCCAGGGATATTATCGGTCTTATCCCCCACCAGGGCTTTGTAATCAATCAACTGGTGAGGTTCCAGGCCATAGCGTGCCAGGATTTTCTCCCGGTCATACACGATGGTATCGGAGAAGCGACGGCCCGAGGTGAGCACCCGCACTTTCGGGCCTATGAGCTGGAAGGCATCGGTGTCACCGGTTACGATGAGGGTCTCTATCCCCTGTTCAGCAGCTTTGCGGGCCAGGGTGCCCAGGATGTCATCGGCTTCGTAGCCTTTCACACCGATGCTCTTCACCCCTAATGCTTCGACAATCTGATAGATGCGCTTTATTTGCACATCCAAATCCGGGCCCATTTTAGCCCGGTTAGCTTTATATTCAGTGAATTCCTCGTGACGGAAGCTCTTGCCCGTGTCAAAGGCGACAGCTATGTAATCGGGCTTCTCTTCCTTGAGGACGTTGAGCAACATCGAGGTAAAGCCGTAGACGGCATTGGTCGGCTCGCCTTTAGATGTGCTCATAGAGAGGGGCAAAGCGTGGTAAGCCCGGAAAGCCAGAGCATGCCCATCCACAATCACCAATTTCTTCATCTCCGCCTACTCCTCCTGTCTTTCTACCAATTTCCGCAATTCTTCCTCCAGCCGTTTCATACGGAATCGGACCATTCCCAAGGGCACATCCGTGTAGAACACAGCCGCCAGGATAAAGCCTTTATCCATCCTGAGGGCATAGATGCTGCCTCCATCCCCTCGATAGTACAGCTCCCCTGTCTCCCTCCGGCCCGGGAGGGGAAGCTCTCCTTCGAAGATGCCTGCAACCCAGGAATACAGGGAATGAGCCTTTTCCTCCTCCCCTCCAACCCATACAGGAGCCTCGGGGGGTTTACCAAAGGCAATCTGGTAGGCATTCAATTCCCCCTGATGCTTCTCCAAGGTGCTGAAAATCTCCGCCGGGGCAGGAGAGGCTGAGGAAGGCCGGGAGGAGCTGGAAGGGGCTGCCGTTTTTGCTTCCTCGGTATATATTGGCTTGCGGGATAGCGCCTCTTTGATGAGGTCGGATAGCTCCCCTATAAAGAAGGGCTTCGGTATGGTGCCCAGGATTTCAATGCCATTTAGCTGCACTTCTTCGTCATCCACGGGTATTACCATCATCCTGAGGGAAGGCTTCACCTCCCGCAAAGCCTTGAGGAGGGTGAGGGCTTCCATATCTTTGAGGCCCATATCCACGATGGCTAACCTGAACGAGCCTTCCACGACTTTTGTTAAGGCTTCTTCACCGGAGGTGGCGATGGAGACCTGATAATCTCCCTGTGATTCCAAGCCCTCTTTAAGAATGGTGGCAAAGGCTTCATCGTTGTCCACCACCAGTACTTCGATGCCCATATTCCCTCCCAGGCGTTAGCTCTGCGCTTAACCCTGTTCACATAACAAGCCGGGGCTAAAAGCCCCGGTCTGAGCAGTGAAAGCCCGCCAAAGGCGGGCTAGCCGGGGCGCTTCCAGCGCCCTTTCTC
>DRAO01000391.1 GCA_011041825.1 Chloroflexota bacterium | reverse complement strand
CGATAATCACCGCCCCGCTGGGGACGTTGAAAAGGTACGAGACCAGAAGGCCCAGCCAGCCGGAAAGGACGCCGAAGAGAGCCGAGAGGAGGAAGAGCCGCTTCAGGCTGTATGTAAGCTGATAAGCTGCCGCAGCAGGGTTGATAATCAGGCTGAAGATGAGAAGCCCGCCAATGGATTTGAAGGAGGCGGTGATGGTAGCCCCGGTCAGGAAGAGCAGGGCGTAGAAGATGGCGCTGGCCGGGATGCCCACTGCTAGAGCAATCTCCCGGTGGAAGATGACGGCCTGTATCTCCTTGAAGAAGAGAACCACCAGCGCCACTACAGTCAGGCAGATGATAGCCAGCAGAACAAGGTCGCCCTGGGTGACGGTGAGAATGCTGCCCCACAAAAGCCCCAGGGCCTGCGTCCTGGGGCCCGGCATCAGCCCCATAAACAGGAAGGCCAGCCCCAGCATCAGGGAGAAAAGGATGCCGATGGCCGTATCGGGGTTAAACTCGCCCCGGTCGGCCAGTGGGCCGATGACCGCCGCCGCCAGCAGGCTGAAGGCAAAGGCCCCGACGGTGGGGTTGAAGCCCAGGAGCACCCCAAGCAACGCCCCGGCGAAGGCGGCGTGAGAGAGGCAGACGCCAATAAAGGAGATGCGCATCGTCACCACGAAGACCCCTATCGTCGAGCAAGCCACCCCGCCCAGAAAGGCGGCCAGTATGGCGTTTTGCATAAAAGGATAGCGCAGGATGTCCATAGGGAATCTCGAATCTTGAATTAGGAATGATGGATGGCGAATCAGGAAAGGACCACCCGTTTCCCATCCAGTTCGATGATGTGGATGGGCGTGTCGTACAGTTCGCTCAGCACGTCTTCCCGCAGCACTTCCTCGGGCTTCCCCACAGACCGGATGAGGCCCCCTTTCATCAGCACCACCCGGTCGCAGCGAGGTAGGGCGTTCAAATCGTGAGTGACGAAGAGGGTGGTCAGGCGATGGCGGTCGTGAATCTCCCGCACCAGATCCAGGATCTCCCGCTGCGCTCGCCAGTCTAAGAAAGCGGTAGGCTCATCCAGCAGGAAAATCTCCGGCTCCTGGGCCAGGGCCCTGGCGATGGCCGTTCGCTGTTGCTCCCCGCCGGAGAGGTGACCGATAGGCCGATCGGCCAGGTGGCTCATCCCCACCATCTCCAAGGCCCTTTCGACGGCCTCGTAATCGGCTTTCGTCGGGCGGCGCAGGAGCCCCAGCTGCCCGTAGCGCCCTATCATCACCACCTCCCGCACGGTGATGGGCATCCGGGGGTCAATGTTCTGCACCTGGGCCACATAGCCCACCCGTGTGCGGATGTGGTGGATGTTGCGGGGTGTGAGGGGTTTCCCCAAAACCCGCACCCGCCCGGCCAGCAGCCGTCCCAGGCCGTTGACCAGGGTGAGCAGCGTGGTCTTCCCCGCCCCATTAGGGCCGATGACGCCCACGAATTCGCCCCGCCGCACGGTAAGCGACACGCCACGCAGGGCCACGTCTTCCCGGTAGGAGACGACAGCGTTTTCGATTTCCACCACAACTTCATCCATTGCCATCCTTGTCGAACACACTGCGCTCTCTGTCAATCCAGACCAGGGCCATCGCACCGGGTTATTACTTCCCCATCGCTTCCAGCAACAACTCCACGTTCTTCTCCACAGCCTTCTCCCAGGTTTCAGTGCCTTCAAAGCCGCCGGGGAAGTTGGAGAGGGTGACGTGAGCTGCACCGATTTCTTTCGCTATCTCCACCCCGGCATCGGGGCCGCTCTGGAGGTTGTCTATCACCAGCTTCACCCCGGCAGCCTTGCCCTTCTCCACCAGCTCCTTGACGACCTGGGGGGTGAGTTCTTCGGGCCGTCCATAGGTGGCGACGACGTTGAACCCGGCCCATTTGGCGAAACCGGTCTGGTATTTGCCGCAGAGGACGGGGACACCCTCCGCTCCAGCGGCAGCGAGTTTCTCCTTCAGCTTCTTCTCCGTGTCCTCGATGATTTTCTTGTAGGCTTCGGCGTTCTTCTGGAACTCATCTTTATGGGGAGGGTCGGCCTCGCTCAGGGCAGCGAGAACCTTGTCCACCGCCTGGCTCTGAACGGGTGGAGCCATCCAGTTGCCCTTGACCTCTATGGTGACCACTTTCAGGTCGGGGTTTTTGGCCGATTCGATGAGCTTGTCGGCGAAGCCTTCCCAGCCGTGCTTGAGGAAGAGCTTACCTTCGGCTGCGGCCTGGATGTCGCCAGGCTTGATGTCGAAGTGGCCGGGACAGGACCCGGGCGGGACGAGGACGGTTACGCTGACGTGTTCCCCGCCGATTCGCTCAACAATGGAGCCCAAGAGCGAGGTGGTGGTAACTACTTTGAGCGGTGGGGTGGGAGTGGGCCGACAACCGCTGATCAGCAGAGCAAGCAAAGCGAGGATAAGCAGGATGCTTCGGATGCGGGTGAACGACTTCATATCGTCCCTCCTAAGGCGAGATTTTGGCATCAAAAAAGGCCACAAAGATCGCCCAGGGCTTTCAGGCCCGTTGCGACCTTCATGGCCTTTAATCGCTTTATCCAAACAAGATAAGCCACCTCCCACCAGGCTTTCAAGCCGGTGTCAGGTGACCTTCAGATCACAAATCAACTAAATCCTTACTCCACTCCGATTGCCAGCTTCATACTGGCGCTCAAAATCATAGCATAAGGGGGAATTTTTGTCAAATCCTCGCTTTCGCTCACGTAAAATGTTACCGGGTGCTATACTTCCATCAGCGGCTCCTGCTTTTTCCTCAAAGCCTCGACTTCTTTTTCTAATTCCCTTTGCCTCCTTTCAATGCTGAAGACCAGTAAGAAGGTCACAAGCCAGAAAACAGCGTAGGCTCCAAACAGGTAACCCATCGTCCACCTCCTGCGTAGAGACTTGGCTAACACGTGTATGTTATGTAAAGAAAGGGGTTAAAAGCGCCGGGTCACTTCCTCCGGCTTTTTATCCTCTCCACCTCGGCCCGTAAGTTTTCCAAGCGCAAGCGCTGGATGAGCAGGACAAAATAGAGCAAAGTGAAGGCCGCAAGGCAAAACAGCATGGTCATCAGCATACGGGGGGAGAGGTGAAAGCCCTTGCTTTCAAAGATGACAGGGTGAATGGTACGCCACCAACGGATGGCGAAGAAATCAAGGGGCACGGAAGCAAACCCAGCTATGCCAAACACCGCAGCGAAACGTGCCCGCCTGGCCGGGTTCTCCACCGCCGCCCGGAGCATAATGTAAGCGATGTAAATCAACCACACCACAGCCGAGAGGGTAAGGCGGGGATCCCACGTCCACCAGGTGTTCCAAACGGGCCTGGCCCAGATGGAACCGGTAATGATGGCCATTGTCATAAAAGCCACGCCGATTTCCACCGAGGAGATGGCAAGCCTATCCCATTTCAAATCACCCTTCCAGAGATAGGCAATGCTCGCTATGAAAGTCACAAAAAAGGCGAAGAACCCCACCCAGGCAGAGGGCACGTGGAAGTAGAAGATGCGCTGCACGTCTCCCATAGTGGCTTCGGTAGGGGCAAACAGGAAAGCCATATAGAGCCCACCAATGATGGCAAGAGCGCTCAAGAGGATTAAGAAAGTGGTCCATCTAAAGCTCATTTCGCCTCCTTATATGTTTGTTAAGCAGCGGTTTTGCTGCTGCCTGGCAAAATCCCCTTCTTCACATCTTCACCAAGCGATTGTATGTATCCCTGAATTCATCGAGGCTTAACTTCTCCTTAGAGGCTTGATAGGCGATGCGCCCCTTATGCAGTATGGCCAGCCTGTGGCTCATCGTTAAGCCTTGCTCTAAATTATGAGTGGTCATAAGGATGGTGCGGTGTTTGCCGACCAAATTGCTCAGCAATTCCCGAAATGCTTTGGCAGCCCGTTGATCCAGCCCGGTAAAAGGCTCGTCGAGGAGCAAAATGGGAGGGTCGTGGATAAGCGCCCTGGCGATGGCCAGGCGCTGTAACATACCCCGGGAGAAGGTGCGCACCCGTTCGTGGCGGCGTCCATCCAATCCCACCAGTTTTAACAACTCCCCTATGCGCTCCCTTAATCTGGGCACCTGATACATCATCCCGTAGAAAATCAAGTTCTCTTCGGCGGTAAGCTCATCATAGAGGAGATGGTGATGGGAAACCAACCCAATGCGGCGGCGGATTTCCACACCATCCTTGTTTAAATCCAGTCCGTCTATTACCACTTTGCCGCCATCGGGCTTAACCAAGGTGGCCAGGATACGCAACAAAGTGGTTTTACCAGCCCCATTAGGCCCTACCAGGGTGAGGAATTCCCCTCTCTTTATCTCCAAATCCACCCCGCAGAGGACTTCTTTATCCCCAAAGGATTTGACGAGCCCTTGGATTACTATCACCGCTTTCTCCGTTTAGTTATGTCTACTCAAGTGAATGCTCCGGGTAAATTATACCCTGCCCCAATGGACTTGGCAAGCGAAAAGGGCCTCTTACTTCCGCCTCAGCCGCAGGAGTTGCTTCTTTTTAGCCCTCCATTGGCACCGGTAGCTCTCCTCGTCTATGAGCCCTTGCTCGAACGCTTCATCCAGTTCGACCAATTCCTGTCAGAGAAGAAGTTGGGATTCCCCTGAAAGAGGAAGTGGTGAGATTGGATGCCGGGCTTGATCACCCTGAGGTGGTGCAGTAGAATCCTTCGATGAGGAAATAGTGTGCTCCGATATAGAAAGCAAACGAGGGAGCACTTTGTTGATGCTCCCTCACTTCTTTTATACGGCAAGTCACAGCTTATACCCGTGGTAAAGGTGAAGCATCGGTTATCTCTTGAATATCAGCGGGAGGAAAACGTTATATGCCCCCAGGTATTTGGACAGCTCTGCAGAGAATGGGCTTTCGTTGCCCGATGAATCGTAAGCCGTGACGGCGACGTAAAGGGTGCGCCCTTCCTCCAAGCCCAGCAGCTCCACGCTGGTGGAGTTACCAGCGTCAACGACGTGTTCATAGCTTCCACTGGTATAGCCATAATACACCCGGTAACCCTCCAGGTCCGGAGCGCTAACAGGCGACCATTGCACCAGGCAGGAACGGTGCTCCTGGTCAACGGTAAGCTCGCTGAGCACCGGAGACGGAGGGGCATCACGGTTATCCACCTGCACTGTGCCTGCACTGTATGCTCCACGTGGTCCATTGACACCATCGAAAACTTCTACGTAAATGTAGTACTCGCCCGTTGGCACTGCCTCGGTATCCCACAGGTAAACGGTCTGGGTTAGGGGAAGCCCAGTGGTGATAAGGTATCGTGGCCCGCTCTGCCCCGGAGCGTAGTACAAGCTGACTTGCGCATCGGGGTCGTCGGGATCTGTCGCCTCCCATCGGATTAAGTAGCTGCCTGCGCCCTTTTCGGCATTGGCCGAGGGCGTATGCACAGTCACCATAGGCGGGACGTTGTTCTGGATTACTGTCAGGGTATAGTTCTCTCCCCCGCTTAAGTTATCAATCCGGGCCTGCCAGGTTCCAGTAACAGGGTTCCGCACGCTGATAACGGTGTGGGTGATCCCTTTATGCACCTGTACATCGGCGGCGATTGTTGTCTCGGTGATGACACGGCCCATGGGTGCGATTAAGGAGAGGCGGGGCGCACCAGTTTGCCATATCAGCCCAAAGTGTACAGCCTGTGCGATGCCTACATCCACAGAGATGACTTTGGTTGCCTGTACTGTGATTTCTCTAACCGCAGCAGCAATAGGTTGGGAGAAACTTTGCGATGTGACCGATGAAGGATCGCCTATATGGAAGGAACCGTTAGCATCCACATATATGGAACCAACTATAGGCACATCGCTTATGAGGATTCCGTAAACCACGCCTTCAGAGGTTGGAAACTCACCTACATAAGCATTTAGAGATACATAGATGTCCTGCCACGGAAGCACAATGAAATACCAGGCTGGGATGAATAAGGTCAACGTGCCGTTGCCTTGGAAATGCGCACCAGAGGAGTCTTTCCATATATCGGCATTGGCTTGACCTGAGACGTAAGCATCCCCAGCGTAAATGGTAACCTCGATCCATCCCTGGACCCCTGCCTTGTCCCCATACTTGTAGAACTGCACCCCGATGGAAGCGATGGGCCATTTTAGTATGGTAACGTCGCCAGAAAGCCCCAAGGTCATTTCTTGATTGTCTCTAGTAAGGGAGAGAGTGGGTTGGCCGGAGACCACCCAAGCGTCCACAGGCCACGGGACGTAAGGTCCACCAACTATGTCCACCCCTAAGCTAATGGCGAAGTTATCCTGTCCGAAAGAAATCCCACCGTACACCCCGGTGATAAAGAATCCAGTTGAACCAATGGGCACGCCATTAGTGCAGGAAACGGCCAGCGTACCAGACCAGTGGTCTAAGCTGTAAATCTCAAATTCGATATCCAGCGCGCATTGCCCATATTGATAAAAATTTTTGAAGATGAATTTGCCTTCTCCAGCCAAGCGGAACTGCCCGTTCCTGTACGTAAGAGCCAAATGAGCATACTGTATTTCAAACCCCGTAGGGCCACCAAAGGGGATGTTGCTAACCGTAAACTCGCTGTCCAATTCCAGGTAGGGCGCGTGGCCCATAATGACCAGATCATAGACCTCGCTGCTAACTACACCTCCCAGAGAACCGGGGAACTCCAAGTGAGCTCGGCTAACTCTAAATCCATCATTGCTTAAAGAAATCTGCTCTGCTTTCAACGTCAATCCGCCAACTTGAAGGGAAAGGTCGCTTACACTGCCACTGAACTGACCGAGGTGATCCATTTCCCAAGTTACTGTGGCTTGGAGGTTGTTGTCGGGCAAGTCTATATCAAGCGTGACCACCCCGTGTACTCGGTTGTTTATCACGTCCACATACAGGTCAATGGTGTCAATGACCTCGAAAGTGGCGATTTCGTCAAGCAGGAGGACAAAGAGAGTGGTGGCATAGGGATGGATGGTCCCAACATAAGGTAAGACGTAGAAAGAATCTCGGAAGATCTCAACCCAACCTTGAGTCGTTTCCAGAGCTACCGTCCCTTCGCCGTATATCTCGCCTTGGTCTTGGTCCACGATGCAATAATCGCCGCTGCCGGATAGGTGCACCCGTGTGTTAAAGCGCACGTTTCCGGTGGCCTTATACTTGTTTCCCCCCAGCCACTCGAAATTATCCGCATACACCGTAACGTTGCCTACCGTCAGGTGGGTTATCTGTGGCGGTTCCACGTCCATAATCACTTCTACTTGGACACTTTGCCTGGCTCCCTGAACGGTTATCTGACCAGTATAATGG
>DRAO01000185.1 GCA_011041825.1 Chloroflexota bacterium | reverse complement strand
TCCCGGCTCTGCGGGGCGTCTCGATGCAGGTGGAAGAAGGCGAGATGGTAGCCATAATGGGGCCTTCGGGGTCAGGCAAATCCACCCTGATGAACATCCTGGGATGTCTCGACAGGCCCACCTCGGGCGTGTACCGTCTCGACGGCCTTTCAATAGAGGAACTCAACGAAAATCAACTGGCCGAGATACGCAACCGCAAAATAGGCTTCGTCTTTCAGATGTTCAACCTATTGCCCAGGGCGACCGCTCTGGAAAACGTGGAATTACCGCTGATATACGCCGGAGTGAACGGAAAGGAAAGACGCCTGCGGGCGATGGCGGCGCTGGAGGCCGTGGGCTTGGCCGATCGAATGCGCCATCGCCCGAACGAACTCTCCGGCGGCCAGCAGCAGAGGGTAGCTATCGCCAGAGCGCTGGTTAACAATCCATCCATCATCCTGGCTGACGAGCCGACGGGCAACCTGGATACCAAGTCCGGGGCCGAGGTGATGGACATATTTACCAGGTTGAACAAAGAAAAGGGACTCACCATCGTGGTGGTCACCCATGACCCCACCGTAGCCTCTTATTGCGGTCGGATTATCAAGCTTCGAGATGGGAAGATTATAGGCGAGGAGAGGAAGGGATGAATTTGCTGGAGAACTTCCGCATAGCGGTCAGAAGTCTTATGGCCAACAGATTGCGTTCTGGCCTGACAATGCTGGGGGTTATCATCGGCGTGATGGCCGTGATAGCCATGCTATCCATTGGCCGGGGAGCTCAGGCCTCCGTCACCGAGCAGATAGAAGCAATGGGCACGAACCTCCTTATAATTATGCCGGGCCGTTCCGGTCAAGGAGTTATGCGAGGGGGCCTCGGCTCTGCCATAACCCTCACCTACAAGGATGCCGAGGCCCTGAAGGACCTGGAGACTATCAGCGGCATAGCTCCGGTGATACAGGGGGCAGCGCAGATAAGCTACGGTAGTTCGAGCGTACAGACCTACCTGGTGGGCACCACCCCTGATTACTCATCAGTCCGCAATCATCGTGTAGCTTACGGCTCTTTCCTCACCGAAAGCCATTTGAAAGCCCGCTCCCTGGTGGCCGTGCTGGGCGCCGATGTGGTGGACGAGCTCTTCCCCGGCATAGATCCACTTGGTCAGACCGTTCGCATCAATGGGGTGCCTTTCCGTGTCATAGGCGTCCTGGAGCGGAAGGGCGGCGGCGGGTTCATAAGCCAGGATGACCTGGCCATCATCCCCATAACGACTGCTTTCACCCGCTTCCCCCGAAAGGCCAACTACAGGGGAGAACCGAGTGTATCCGTGATCTACGTCCAGACTGCCGACGATTCCCTGCTTGAAGATGCCATTGCAGAGATAGAAATGCTGCTTCGACGACGACACAACCTGCTGCCTGAAGAGGAAGCCGATTTCACCATCATAAGCCAGCAGGACATTCTGACCATTGCTGGCAACATCACCGGTATTTTTACCATCTTCCTAGGGGGTATAGCGGCCATCTCCCTCATCGTCGGCGGGATAGGGATAATGAACATCATGCTGGTCTCGGTCACCGAGCGTACTCGAGAGATCGGCATTCGTATGGCGGTGGGGGCTAAGCGACGGGACATCCTGCTACAGTTCCTCACCGAAGCGGTGGTCCTGAGCCTGCTCGGGGGAGCCATCGGCATATTACTGGGTTGGCTTGCATCCTGGGGTATAAGCCAGATAAGGATGGGAGATTCGCAAATACGCACGGTAGTGAGCCTGGATTCCATACTGCTGGCCACCCTCTTCTCGGCGGCAGTGGGTCTTTTCTTTGGCCTTTACCCGGCCAACCGGGCCGCCAAGCTCAATCCCATTGACGCTCTCCGCTACGAATAGGCGTTACTCTGAGCTTGAACCATATCCCTGGGCAGAGCCTGGAGTCCCGGCCTTTGAACAGGGGATTTTGCTTCGGGAATCCCGCCGTGATATAATACGGCATCCGAAAAGCCAGACGGCGTCTGGAGGTAGAAATTGCTCAGACGTAAATTGCTGTTCCTGGGTTTGCTCCTGGCAGGTTTAATGGTGATAAGCCTTATGACCTCCGCTCAGACACGAGTTCCTCCTTCCACACCCACATCTCCTTGGCCTGCTAGCCTGCTGGGAAAGGTAGAACCCGATTTACTGAAGCAGTTGGCCCAAAGCCAAAAACCCGTGCGGTTCCTGGCTTACCTTGAAGATACGCTCCCCAACCTTCCCAGTGCATCGAACCGTCTGAAAAGCACAGCTGTCCGGGCCACCATTGTGGAAATCCTGCAAACCCGGGCTGCTTTAACCCAGCAGGAGTTTGCCCCCCTCATAGAAACCCTTTCTTCTCAAGGGCATATCCTGAGCTATTCGACCCTCTGGCTCCCCAATGCCTTTGTAATAACAGGCGACTTAGAGGCGCTTAAAGCATTGGCTTCCGAGCCAGGTATAAAACGCCTCAGGCTTGACCACCAGATACATATAGGTGAAAGCCCCCTCTCAGCCGTCCATCATCCGCTTTCGGAAATCCCCTGGAACATCTCCAAGATTGAAGCAGACCGGGCCTGGAACGCTTTTGGCATTACCGGGCAGGGGGTGGTGGTGGCCAACATAGATACCGGGGTGGACTGGCTTCACCCGGCTTTGCAGACCAGCTACAGGGGGTATAACCCCAAGGGGCTCCCTCAACACGAAGGCAACTGGTTCGATGCTACCGGCCAAGGTGCGCTTTATCCCGTGGATGGTCATGGGCACGGGACTCACACAATGGGCACCATCCTCGGGCAGGGAGGCATAGGTGTAGCTCCTGGAGCCCGCTGGATAGCCGTGAGAGCCTTTAATACCCAAGGCGTGGGATATGAATCCTGGATTCACTCGGCATTTCAATGGATTCTGGCCCCCGACGGAGATCCGGCCCTGGCACCCGATGTGGTGAATAATTCCTGGGGCTCACAGGAGCCCGCATCAGAGATATTCCGCCCTGACATCCAAGCCCTGAGAGCTGCGGGGATTGTCCCCGTTTTCTCGGCGGGGAATAATGGCCCAAATCCAGGCACCATAAGCTCTCCTGCTTCCCTGCCGGAGGCATTTGCCGTAGGAGCTACCGACAGCGATGATGAGGTCGCTGATTTCAGCGGTCGAGGCCCTTCCCCCTGGGGCCAGGTGAAGCCCGATGTCGTAGCTCCCGGGGTAAGCATATATTCGGCCCTCCCGGGAGGGACCTATGGCCTGATGAGTGGCACCTCTATGGCCACCCCCCATGCCACCGGTCTGGCGGCCCTTTTGCTCCAGGCTGACCCCACCCTCACCATCACGGAGACCGAGGAGGTAATCCGCCATACGGCTGTTCCCATCGGCGAGGAAGTGCCCAACAATGGCGCTGGTTGGGGACGCATAGACGCCTGTCAAGCTGTCCTGGCCGTAACTGCCGCCGGTTTTATATCTGGAACTCTTCAGAGCACCGGGGGAAATCCCATCCCCTGGGGCAATGTGAAGGCCGTGCCCTCCGAGGGAGGCACTGCCGTAATAGCATCCGTGGATAAAAACGGCCATTATGTCCTGGCTTTACCGCCAGGGCTCTATGACGTTACGGCTTCCGCCTTCGCTTATCAACCTCAAACCCTGACCAGGGTGAAGGTGGTGACAGGAAGCAGCACCATAGTTAACTTTTCCCTCTCCCCTTATCCCACAGGCACCCTCCGAGGTTACATCCTTGAGGCCGGTACGGGGAAACCACTTTCGGCCACCGTGGAAGTTTTAAACACGCCCGTGACGACCACTGCCGCCTTCTCCACAGGCTTGTATTCCCTGGCTCTCCCCACTGGCTCCTACACCTTAGTTGTCAAGAGCCCCGGACACCGCATCGGCAGAGCTCGCAATATATCGGTAACGGCAGGGGAGGTTTCCACTCAGGATTTCTCCCTCCCTACTGCCCCTTCTATCCTCCTGGTTGATAGCGGGGCCTGGTATTACAACAGCCAGATTGAATACTTCCAAGATGCCCTCGAAGCCCTGGACTACCTTTACGATTTCACACGAATCAAGCATCCAGAGGCAGACATCCCCATTTCCACCACCCTTATGGCCTACGACATTGTTATCTGGTCATCGCCGCAGGATTCCCCAGGTTACATTGGGGCTTGGGATTCCCTCGCATCATATTTGGATGCCGGAGGCAGGCTCCTCCTGACCGGGCAAGATGTTGCCTTTTGGGATGGCGGGGGAGCGCCTATCTCTTTGCTCCGGAGTTTCAGCAATACCTGAAGGCCCGCTTCGATGAGGATGATGCCGGGAGCAGGAACATCAACGGCATAGCCGGTGGTCCTTTCGAGGGATTGAGCTTCACCATTACCGATGGGGACGGCGCTGATAACCAGAAGTATCCCGATGCCGTATCGGTGGCCGACCCGGACTTTGCCGCTCCCCTGCTTACCTATGACAATGGCAAGATTGCGGCTGTGGGCGCATCTTGCTGCCTCCCTTACCGGACCCTCTTCCTCGCCTTTGGTTTTGAGGCCATTGCCGACCGGGCCACACGCATCGAAGTGATGAGCAGGGCCATAGATTGGCTTATGGCTCCTGGCCCCGCAGTTGGCACTGAGCTTAAGGCCCAATCCAGCCTCAGGATAGGTGCTCCTGGCAGCACGGTTACCTTCACCCTTCGCCTCCGTAATACGGGGGAAGAGGGCTCCGGGGATGTCTACGCTTTAAGCATAAGCGGAGCCGAATGGCCAGCCGAGCTTTCGGCTTCTACCTTGACCCTCGCCCCCTGTGTTTCGGATGTAATCATCATCACGGTGGACATCCCCTCCGGCCTTGGCTTTGACGAAGCCGATGTTTTCACGGTTACCGCTACCTCCGGCAATTCCCCCTCAGCGAAGGATGCCGTCACCCTTACAGCCAAGACGCCTGCTCCAATCCTGCTGCTGGACGATGACCGCTGGTACGACCAGCAGGAGGCTTATCGGGCAGCTCTTGAAGCCGCCGGCATTAGTTACGATGTCTGGGATTTGAGCACGGATTCCCCAGAGGCCCTTTCTTTGCCTTTTATCAAGCTCTATCCTGCCGCAGTCTGGTTCACCGGCTACGATTGGTATGAACCTCTCACGGAAGAGGAGGAGGCAACCTTATCTGCCTATCTGGATGGGGGAGGTAAGCTGGTGCTTTCCTCACAGGATTACCTTTACGTCCACCCTGAATCCCCATTCTGGGGCGATTACCTGGGTGTCGCCGATTACATCAACGATTTTACCACCACTGTGGCCTATGCCCCTGAGATTCCGCTGGATATGGAGCCAGCGTTCATCCCCTTTGAGTACCCATTCCGCAACTGGAGTGATGCCCTTATCCCTAACCCTGAGGCTGATGCAATCTGGTTGGGGGGGCACGGCCTACCCATCGGGATAGCCACAACCCGGACGGTGTTCTGTGCCTTCCCATTGGAGGCCCTGCCCTTGGAGGTGCGCTCGCAGGCATTGGAGCAGAGCCTGGCTCACCTCCTGAATCCTTTGAAAGTTTCTTTCACCAGCTACCCCCAAGCCGTGGCTCCAGGTAGCCAGGTGCGTTATCAGGTGGCATTGACCAATACCGCTGAGTCGGAGGTGGCCTTTTCCAGCTTATATACAATACCTGCCGAAACCAGCTTTGTGGCGATAAATATCACCCCCAGCGTGGGGAGTGCCCGGTTTGATAGCGACCACAATGCCCTTCTCTGGGAGGGGAATTTCCTGCCGGGCCAATCGGCCCTTATGGAATACCAGGTACAGGTGAGTGATAGCATCTCATCGGGGGCGGTGCTCCTCGCTTCGGCTGAGGTAAGGGCAGGGCCAGGCTATGTGCCGCCCCTGCGGCGCTATGCCCGTACTTACATAAATGCCCCCGACATAAACGGGACTTCTATGGATGTTTCGCCGAAGACCGTAGACCCGGATTGCCCCTTTACAGTTACTCTAACGCTTCGCAATGAGGGCTTGGCCCCCGCAGCCCCTGTTACCGTGACCTTCCCAACTTTCCCCTCGTTGGAAATCCTTACGGAAACGGTACAATTGCCAGCAGTGGACTGGGATTTCACATTGAGAGAGGGGGAATTGGTGGTATGGGGTTCATTACCGGCTCCATCAGAAGGGGATGTCCTCTCCTGCCAGATGGCTTTACTCAGCCCGGGGAGGAAAATCGTCCCGGTCTGGCTCGAAGGAGCAGGGGGAACCCAATGGCGTGGGGTTTACGTAAGGGTGAAACCCTGGCGGATGATCCTGCCCCTCATCTTTAAGGGGGGTTAGGGGTGGCGCTCGAGGGCACGCTTTACCGGGGCGAAGGAATGACGGTGGATTGGCGAAGGCCCTAATCGCATAAGGGCCTGACGGTGAAAGGGGGTCCCATAACCCTTATTGGATGCGAAGCTGTAACCGGGATAGCGCTTGTCCATCGCTGCCATCCAGCGGTCCCGGCACACCTTTGCCACTACGGAAGCGGAGGCTATGGAAAGACAAAGGGCATCGCCGGAAGCGATGCCCTTCTGAGGGATGGAGATGAAAGGCAGTTCCAAATAGTCTATGAGCAGGAAATGGGGGCAGGGGCTTAATTGGCTTAAGGCCAGCATCATAGCCTCCTTGGTAGCTTGGACGATGCCTACCTGGTCAATGCGCTGAGGTGGCACGAAACCCACCCCTATGGATAGGGCAATGGTGGAGATAACCTCAAATAGCTCTTCCCTCTGGGCTGGCTTCAGCTTTTTGGAATCATTTACCTCGGCCAGGGCCTCTTCCAGAAATGGCGCATCAAAAGGGAGTATGACGGCCCCGGCTACTACCGGCCCTGCCCAGGCTCCTCTACCCGCCTCATCCAGCCCAGCTATGAAGCGATAGCCTTGTTCCAGCAGCTCACGTTCCAATTTGGAGAGGCGCATAGCTCCTATTCTCTTTTCTCCTTAAGGCGGGCGGCTTTGCCGTAAAGGTTCCGCAGGTAATAAAGTTTGGCCCTGCGAACCTTTGCCCTCCTGACGATTTCCACCTTCTGGATGTTAGGGGAATGGATGGGGAAAATCCTCTCCACCCCTATGCCGTGGGAAGCGATGCGCCGCACTGTAAAAGTAGCCCCGGCTCCTGTCCCCCTGAGCCTTATCACCACTCCCTCAAAAACCTGCACTCGCTCCTTATCACCTTCGGTAAACTTGTAGTGCACCCGTACTGTGTCACCTGGGCGCAATTCGGGCACGGAAGGTTGGGGATTTAGCTGCTCTACCGCTTTTATTGCTTCCTGTACGTTCATCTCGCCTACCCCTTCAATATTATGGTCTTTTGCAAAAGTCAATACAAAGGGGGTGTTGAAAAACTCCGGGGTTAAACCTACCCCCGGGAACTAAGGGAAAAAGAGTAGTATTTTGTTGCACGGCGGCTTCGCCGCCGTGCAACAAAATACCCTCAAAAAGC
>DRAO01000040.1 GCA_011041825.1 Chloroflexota bacterium | reverse complement strand
TCCTCAGCCTCCTTCGCAATTTGGATAAGGGCATCGACAAAGGCATCGAGGGTTTCCTTGCTCTCCGTCTCAGTAGGCTCTATCATAATGGCTTCAGGCACTATGAGGGGGAAGTAAATGGTGGGCGGATGGAAGCCGTAATCTATGAGCCGCTTGGCTATGTCAACGGTGTGGACATCCGGGGTTTGCGGCCTTCGGCCTGAAAGCACAAATTCGTGCTTGCAGATGCGGTCGTAAGGGAGGGGATACACCTCCTTAAGGCGCACCCGCAGGTAATTGGCGTTGAGGACGGCGTTCTCGGCCACTTCCCTCAACCCCTCTGCCCCCAGCATACGGATGTAAGTGTAAGCCTTGATGAAGACCAGGAAATTGCCGTAGAAAGCCTTAACCCGGCCTATGGATTTAGGAGGCCACTTCAGGGTGTATCTATCCCCTTCTTTGACCACAATGGGGCCGGGGAGGAAATCCACCAGCCTTTCCGAAGCTCCCACCGGGCCTGAACCGGGTCCTCCTCCACCGTGAGGGGTGGAGAAGGTCTTGTGCAAGTTGAAATGCAACACATCAAAGCCCAGGTCGCCAGGCTTGGTAATACCCACCAAGGCATTCATATTGGCTCCATCCCCGTATAAGAGCCCCCCTGCTTCGTGCACGACCTCAGCCACTTCCAACACTTGCTCCTCGAAGAGCCCCAGGGTATTAGGGTTGGTGAGCATAAGGCCCACCAGGGTCTCATCGCAATGCCGCTTGAGCTCCTCAAGGTCAACGTTGCCTCGTTCATCGGACTTGATTTCCACCACCACACATCCACTCATTGCCGAGGAAGCAGGATTGGTGCCGTGAGCTGAGTCAGGGATGAGCACCTTGTTGCGCCTGGCATCGCCCCGTGCCCAATGGTAGGCCCGCATCATCAGTACCCCGGCGAGTTCACCGTGGGCTCCTGCTGCCGGTTGAAGGCTCACGCCAGCAAAGCCGCCGATTTCCTTAAGGTATTCCTGGAGTTCGTACATCAGCTTCAGTGCCCCCTGGACGGTGGACTCATCCTGATAAGGGTGGATGCGGGTGAAACCGGGCAGGGAAGCTGCTTCCTCGTTCACCTTGGGGTTGTATTTCATCGTGCAGCTTCCCAGGGGGTAGAAGCCTTTGTCAACGCCGTAATTGAGTTGGGATAGCCTGATGTAATGGCGTATCACATCCACTTCCGAGAGCTCGGGCAGAGGCAGCTCATCCCTTATGTAATCCTTGGGGAGTTCGCTCTTGGGGACATCCAGTTCAGGAAGGGTAAAGGCTGTACGGCCCGGGGAGCTTATCTCAAAGAGCAGGGGTTCACCCATTGGGTCCCTCCTGAGTTTTGATAACCTGGCTTTAGTTTACCAGAAAGGCGGCTCTTCGTCAAATGGATGCCCTCAGCCTTGCAATCACCTCGTATTATGTTATAATCCTTGCCGATGAAACTCTTTCGCTCTTGTGAGGGAAAGGTTATGCATTTCACCTGTTCGAGTTGTGGCAGGAGCTATCCTCTGGACACCCGTAAGTGGCGGTGTGAATGCGGGGGATATTTCCTGCTGGCGGAGCTCAAACCTTTCAGGCCGCAGGAGATAGAGGAGCAGGAGCATTCCCTCTGGCGCTATCGGGCTATGCTTCCTCCGGTGAGGGAAACCGTCACGATGGGTGAAGGCTTCACCCCTCTGGTGAAGGCCCGGCGGGATGGAGCTTCAGTCTACCTCAAGCTGGAATTCCTCGCCCCCACGGGTTCCTTCAAAGACAGGGGCACCACCGTGCTGGTGAGCCACCTCAAGAGCATAGGGGTCGAGGAAGTGGTGGAGGATTCCTCCGGCAATGCAGGCGCTTCGCTGGCCGCTTACTGCGCCAGGGCGGGGATAAAAGCCCGCATCTACGTTCCCGCCCACGCTTCTCCTCCGAAGAGAGCTCAGATAGCCGTGTACCGGGCGGAGTTGGTAACCGTGGAGGGGCCGAGGGAGAAAGCAGCGGAAGCCGTCAGAGAGGCCGCCGATAGAGGCTTCTATTATGCCAGCCATTACTACAACCCCCTCATCATCGAAGGAATGAAAACCGTTGCCTATGAGCTGTGGGAACAACTGGGCCGGGCGCCGGATAATGTGGTGCTGCCGGTGGGGCATGGCACCTTGCTGCTGGGGATTTACAAGGGCTTCAAGGAGATTCAGGAGGCGGGGCTTATCCCCTCCCTGCCCCGGCTGTTTGGAGTTCAGTCCCTTAACTGTGCTCCCCTCTACGAAGCCTTCAAAAAGGGGGCTGAGGATGTGGGCAGCTATGTGGCTAAACCGACTTTAGCCGAGGGCATAAGCATCGCACGGCCCTTAAGGGCCAGGGAGATACTGGCCGCCGTCCGGGCCACGGGGGGTGAAATCCTGGCCGTGGAAGAAGAGCGCATACTCCGGGCCAGGGATGACCTGGCATCAATGGGGTTCTATGTGGAACTTACCTCGGCAGTGCCTTTAGCGGGGTTGAGTTTGCTCAACTTGCCTGAGGACCAGCTCACGGTTATCCCCCTCACGGGGAGCGGGCTAAAAGCCTGCTGTGAAGAAGACCATTGATCAGGGAGGAGTGAATCATTATGAAGGATGCCTGGGAGGATGTCTTCTCGGTGGATTACGAGGGGCTGGAGGAAAAGCTGGGCTTTCACTTCAACGACAAAGCCCTGCTGATCCAGGCCCTCGTCCATAGCTCTTATGTCAACGAAAACCCCCTCTTCCCCTTGGATAACAATGAGCGGCTGGAATTCCTGGGCGATGCCGTGCTGGATTTCCTGGTAGGTGATTACCTCTACCACCGATTCCCGGAGATGCGGGAAGGTGATTTAACCTGGTTCAGGGCCTCCCTCGTCAAGGGCGAGACCCTCGCCAGCTTTGCCCGAAAGCTTGGGCTGGGGAAATTCCTATTGATGGGCCGGGGTGAGGAGGAAGGTGGAGGCCGGGAGCGCTCCACAATCTTAGGGAGCGCTTTCGAGGCGCTGGTGGGAGCTCTCTATCTGGATAAAGGGCTGGAAGCCGTCAGGCGCTTCCTCGAACCCTTCATAGAACCCGAACTGGAGCACATCTTGCGGGAAGCTAGCAAGATGGACCCTAAAAGCCACCTCCAGGAGATGAGCCAAGAGTGGCTTGGGATAACCCCCGTCTACAAGACCTTGAAGGAGAAAGGCCCCGACCACGCCAAAACCTTTACCGTTGCCGTCTTCATAGGCGATAAAATCTACGGCAGGGGTCAGGGCAACAGCAAACACCAGGCTTCGATAGAAGCCGCCAAGGCCGCCCTCAGAACCCTCCACAGGAAAATGGCTGATGACCCTTCCTGGAGGCTCCCACGCCGAGTCCGCCTGGCCTTGCTGGAGGTGCTCCGCCACCTGAAGGGGATACGCAGGTGGGCCATTGCAGGAAGCACGGCTTCCGCTTTAAGTGGCCTCCCCATCACCCCTCATGACATAGACATAATAACTGATAAGAAGGGGGCGAGGGCCATCTCTCGCAGGCTGGAGGAATTCGTCATCCTCCCCCTGGATTGGCGGGAGAACGAGCAATACGCCAGTCACTTTGCCCAGTTCAAGGTGGAAGGCGTCAAAGTGGAGTTGATGGGGGACCTGAGGGTAAAAAAAGATAAAACCATCCTTCGCTTTAACTACTGGGCTGATGTAAAGGAAATGCCCTTCGGCAACTCAAGGGTAAGGGTGGTGCCCCCGGAATTTCAACTTGTTGCCAACCTCTTGATAAAAGGCAAGGAGGAGCGTGCCCGGTTGATTGCCAAGCATCTGAGGAGTGAGGGGTATAATGAGAAGCTCATCACCAAGATTGTGAAACGCTCCAAATTGCCAAGGGCTATCAGGGAGCAAATCCACAGGATGTTAGCTGGAGAAGGGGCTGATGCATCTTAAGAAGCTGGAGCTTTATGGCTATAAATCTTTTGCCCTTAAAACCGAGCTGGTGTTCGATTCGGGCATCACAGCTATAGTAGGACCGAACGGTAGCGGTAAATCAAACCTGGTTGATGCCATCCGCTGGATTCTGGGCGAACAGAGTTACAAGGTCCTCCGGGGCAAGAGCACCGAAGATATGATTTTCGCCGGGAGCGCCCAACGCCCCCGGATGGGGATGGCCTATGGGACCATAACCCTCGATAACTCCGATGGCAAAATCCCGCTGGATTTTTCTGAGATAACCATAACCCGGAGGGCTTATCGCTCAGGCGAGAACGAATATTTCATAAATGGCGACCGGGTGCGCCTGAAAGACATAAACGAATTGATGAACCGGGCCGGGCTCAGCCACCTCACCTATGCCTTCATCGGGCAGGGCCTGGTAGATGCCGCCCTTTCCCTCCGGCCTCAGGAAAGACGCATCCTCTTGGAAGAAGCTGCCGGGATAGCACCCTACCGGGATAAACGCCGGAAGGCCCTACAAGAAATGGAAGAGACCCAGAGGAACCTGATCCGCCTGAAGGACATCCTTGCCGAGATAACCCCCCGGTTGGAGAAACTCCGTGAGCAAAGCCGCAAGGCCGAGGAATACCTGCGCCTTTCCCAGGACTTGAAGGAATTGCTGAGAATCTGGTACGGACACCAATGGTATCTGCGCACGAAAGCCCTTAAAAAAGCTTCCCAGGAGGAGAAGAAAATCCACGGGCTCCTCGAAGAAGCCCGGTGCGCCCTGGAGGAAAGTCAGAACCTGTTGCAGAAAATCCGTGCCCGTAAGAGTGAAGTCCAGGGAACATTGGCATCCCTCCGCAGGAAAATCTCGGTTGAGGAGAGGGAACTCAGCCAGCTTGACCGGGAAATAGCCGTCCTGGAAGAGCGGATAGCTTACCTTAAGCAGCGGGAGGAGGAATTAAAGGCGGACTTGGAGGCAAAGGAGAGGCATCGGGCACAGCTTTCGGAAAAGCTAGCCCAAGTGAAGCGGGAATTAGCGGACTTGGAAGCACAAGCCGAAGCTAAGCGGGAGCTATGGGCTAAAGCCGAGAAAATCTCCACCGAGGCCCTGGACCAAAAGATAAGGGCCCTGAGGGCAGAGGTGGCCGAGATTGAGAGCAAACTGGCAACCATCAGGCGTAAACGTCTTGGCATAGAGGCGGAGGGCGAGAGAATCCACCGGCAGCTTGCCCTGACCTCCGAGAGGTTGGAAAAGGCACGGGCGGATGAGAAATGGCTCCTGGAGAAGCGGGAAGCTGAAATTAAAGAGGTAACCCATCGGGAACAGAAGCTAAAGGAGGAACTGGAGCAGCTTGAGGAAGAGGAAAGGGGGTTGAAGGCAGAGCTCAGCCGCACCCTCGGGCGGCAGGAAGCCATAAAAGCCCGCCTCCAGGCTTCAGATGACCTCTTGAGCTCAAAGGAGCCCCCTCTTCTCAGCGGAAATCTGAGAGGCCCCTTAGCCCGGCTCATAAAAGCACCCGAGGGGTTGGAAAAAGCCCTGGAAGTAGCTTTAACCCCTTTCCTGGATGGATGGGTGGTCGAGTCGTTTGGAGAAGCCGTGGAAGCGCTGGGAGGCTCTCCCCCGGATGGGCATCACATCCTGTTCCCCCTCGATTCCCTTCGGGAGCTGCCCCCTTTAGCCCTTCCCGATTCAGAAGAGGTGATGGGGATTGCCTTGGAATTGGTCGAATGTGCGGAAGAGCTGACCCCGCTGGTCAAGCTTCTCCTGGGGAGAACGGTAATCGTCAAGGATTTGGAAACTGCCAAGCGGGTTATGGAACTCCTCAGGGGAGAGGAATTGCCCTGCCAGGTGGTGACCCTAAACGGGGAGTTGCTGCACAACTACGGGATGGTGGAGCGGATGCATAACCGAAAGGGCTTGATGGAGCTGGAGCGGGAGAGGAGACAATGGGAAACCGAACTCGTCCAGCTCTCCGAGGAAGAAGAGGATTTGCGCAACCGCCTGGATGAACGGGAGCGAAGGCGGCGGGAATTGGAGGAAAAGCTGAGGGAGGAGAGGGGGAAGAAAGCAGCCTTGGAAGCATCATACACTGCTCGGAGGAGCGAGATCGAAGCCCAAATACGAGGGATGGAAGAGGAAATCAAATGGCAGAAATCCAGGCTGGCAAGCCTGGAGGAGGAGAGAAGCTCCCTTGTGAAAGAGGAGACAGTGTTGCTCTCCGCCCTTGAGGTGAAGCGCTCAAAGCTGAGTGAATTGGAAGCGGCGCTAGAGTCCTTAGGCCCTCAGGAGGAGCTGCCTGCCATCCAGGCCGAATTAAAACTCTGGCAGGAGCGCAGGGAAAACCTTGACCACCGCCGGAAACTGCTGGAAAATGACCTCCAGAAAGCTGAGGAGGAACACCACAAATTGCAGGGCAAACTCCAAGACACAACCCTGAGGTTAGCAAAGGCTTTGGATGACCTCTCTCGCCTTCAAGAGCGGCGGGATGGGAAAGCCCTTCATTACGAGAGGCTTTTGGCGGAAGCTGAAGAGAAGGAGAGATTGCTAGCCACTTTGGATAAGGAAGAGCAAGAGGCATTGATGAAGCGGGAGGAAAGCCAGAGCCAGGTTAACCGCTATGAAATCCTCCTGGACCAGGCTAAGCTTAACAAGGAGAGAACCCGTGATGAATTGATTTCCTTGCGGAAGCGCATTCAAGAGGAATTCGGCCTCGTGGAGATTCAAGCCCAAGATGCAATCAGCACCCAGCGCCCCCTGCCTTTGAGAACTTTGGCCTCGACGCTCCCCCTGCTTGAGACGATTCCCCCGAACCTTGAAGAAGAGATAAAGCACCTCAAGGGGCAACTCAAGCGCCTTGGCACGGTAAACCTGGAAGCCCCGGAGGAATACAAAGCGCTGGAGGAGAGGTATAGCCTCCTCAAGGAGCAAATCGAAGATTTGGAGAAAGGGCTGGCCCGGCTGAGGAGGATGATAGCAGATTTGGATAAAGAGATGGAAAAGCGCTTTATGAGCACCTTCAAAGCCGTGGATGCAGCTTTCAGGCTCTATTTCAAGGAACTCTTCTTAGGAGGCACTGCCAGGCTCATCCTGACCAATTCCAAGGATTGGGAAGAGGCCGGGATAGAGATAGAGGCCAATCCCCCTGGCAAGAGGCACAAGAGGCTAGCGATGCTCTCGGGTGGGGAAAGGGCATTAACGGCAGTAGCCCTGCTGTTTGCCATCCTCAAAGTTAAGCCGGTGCCCTTCTGTGTTCTGGACGAAGTGGATGCTATGCTGGATGAGGCAAATGTGGGGCGCTTCTGCAAAGTCCTCAAAGAACTCTCCAAGCGCATTCAGTTTATAGTGATAACTCACAATCGAGGCACTGTGGAAGCCTCGGACACCTTATATGGTGTCTCCATAGGCGAAGACGGGGTATCACAGGTGATTTCCTTGAAAATCGAAAAGCCTGGGCCAGGGCTAAAAGCCCCGGCCTGAGCAGTGAAAACCCGCTTCCAGCGGGCTGCCCAGGAAACCCAGGGCCTCGTGCCCTGGGAAACCCCCAGCC
>DRAO01000240.1 GCA_011041825.1 Chloroflexota bacterium | reverse complement strand
TCAGGAGCGTGCTCTTGCCGCATCCCGAAGGCCCAATAATGGCTGTTATGCGCCGTTCCAGGATGGCCAGGTTTATGTCCTCCAGCACCTGTTGGGTGTGATAATAAGCCGAGAGACCCCTTATCTCGACCTTGACAGGATGCCTCGACTGGCTTTCTGCCACAGTTATAGCCATAGGCTCGCTCCACTGCAGGAATGAGGTAACCCCAAAGCCCATCAACCTCTGGCCCTCAGATTATCTCCTCCGCCTATACGCCAGCCACACCCGGGCCATCAAGTTCAACCCCAGCACCAGCATCATCAACACCAGAGCTATGGCCCATGCTTGGTTGACCCGCTCGGGATATGGTTGCTGGGAGTACTTCCACAGCGTCAAGGGCAGGGCATCTACCGGCTGGGTTAAGATGAGCCGGGCGATTTCCCAGGGCGATGCCCCCACGCCGATGGCCAGCTTTGCCAACCGTATCACCTCGAAGTTGTCGTTTCCCAAGGTGGTGAAGAGCAGCGGTGCTGTTTCCCCTGCGGCTCGTGCCACCCCCAGGATGACCCCGGTTACGATGCCTTCCAGGGCAGCGGGGAGCACCACGCTTATCGCCGTCCTCCATTCGGGGGCACCCAAGGCCAGCGCTGCCTCCCGCAGGCTGGGGGGAACCAGCTTGACCATCTCTTCCGTGGAGCGGATTACGGTGGGGAGCATAATGATGGCCAGCGCCACACCCCCTGCCAACACGGAGAAAGTGTGCAACCTGACCACCACAACTCCATAGACGAAAAGCCCCACCACGATGGAAGGCACCCCCGACAGCACATCGGTGGCAAACCTCACCCCCATCCCCAGGGGTGTGTTAGGATGCCTGGCAGCATAATAGCCGATGAGGACCCCCGCCGGGGCGGAGAAGAGGGTTGCCAATGCTACTATCAGTATGGAACCTTCGATGGCATGGAGCACCCCGCCACCTGGCTGGCCCAGGGGAGCAGGAAGCCTGGTGAAGAAATCCAGGTCAAGGTAGCGTCCGCCTTTAACGATTACGTAACCCGTGACCCAGAAAAGGGGTATCAGGGCCAGCAGGGTTAGGAGCCCCGTCGTCGAAAGCATAATGATGTTCACCGCTTTACGGTAGGTGTAGCGATGCTCAAATCGAACCCCGCCCATAAGTTACCTCCCCGGAACCCGGCTGGAGACCCTCCACACCAGGATGCGGGCCATCACATTTACCAGGAGGGTGATGCCGAAGAGGATGAGGCCAATCTCCATCAGGGCGCTTGAATGGAGGGCCTTGACCGCTTCGGCGAACTCGTTGGCGATGATGCTGGCCATCGTATAGCCAGGCCGCAGCAGGGAGTAGCTCCCCTCCACGCTGTTGCCGATGACCATCGTGACGGCCATCGTCTCCCCCAGGGCTCTGCCCAGCCCCAGGATGATGGCCCCCAGGAACCCCGAAGCTCCGTAGGGGATGAGCACATCCCAGATGACCTCCCAGTGGGTGGCTCCCAGGGCCAGGGCCGCTTCCCGCTGCTCCCTGGGGATGGCCAGGAACACGTCCCTGCTCACGGCGGCGATGGTGGGGATAATCATAATCGTGAGGATGAAGCTTGCCCCCAGGCGGCTGAGGCCCGAGGTTGGTATGGGGCCATGGAAGAGGGCCATCAACCCCGGTACCTTCCCCAGCGTAGCGGCCAGAAAATTACCCGCCGATACCGCTACCGTCGGCAGGAAGACAAAAATCCCCCACAGCCCGTACACAACGCTGGGGACTGCTGCCAGCATCTCCACCAGGTAATTGAGGGGTAACCTCAGCCACGGAGGGCAAATCTCCGCCAGGAAGATGGCAATGCCGATGCTTATCGGCACCGCCAGCACAATGGCCACCAGCGATGTTACCAGGGTGCCGTAGATGGAAGGCCAGGCCTGGAACAGGCCCTTGGCAGGGTTCCAATGGGAGATGGCCGTGGGGATGAGGAACCTCCACCCGAAAGCTCGCCTCGATAATTCTGAATCCTGCCACAGCATCCAGCCGATGTGGAGTACCAGCACCAGGAAGGCCAGGGCAAGCGCCACCAGTAAGGCTTCCCACAACGCATCCCCGTGTCGCCAGAAGCGTTTGAGGTTGCTTTGTTGTCCCATTGCAGCTTCGACTCCTGTATCTTTCTATCGGCACCGGATTTCCGCCAGCTTCTCCAACACCCTTTCCCCCACTTCCGGGGGCAGGGTGGCATATCCCATTTCTGCCGCCTTCCTGGCGGCGGCTTCGTCGGTGATGGCCCAGCGGATGAAATCGGCCAGCGCCTTGGCTTTGGCACAATCCTCCGGCTCCATATGCAGGATCAGGTAGGTGTAGCCCATAATGGGCCAGGAGTTCTCGCCCGGAGCATTGACGATGCGGGCGGTGAAGCGCTCGTCGAAGGCTCCGGCCATAGCCGCCATCGCCGCCTGCATCGTCTCGGCGTTGGCCCGCACCCGTTTCCCGGCGGCGTTTATCAGGTCGGCAAAGGGGATGTCGTTCTCCAGCGCCTGGGATAATTCCAGGTAGCCGATGGAATTAGGGGTGATCTGGATGGCGTGGGCTACGCCGGGGTTGCCCTTGCCCCCGATGCCGCTCCCGGCCTTATCCACCGGCCACTCCACCGCCTTGCCCACACCCACTTTCTCCTCCCACTCCGGGTACACCGCCGCCAGGTAAGAGGTGAAAATCTCGGTGGTCCCCGAGCCATCTGAGCGGTGCACCACGGTGATGGGGGCATCGGGGAGATGGGCATCGGGGTTCAAGCGGGCGATGGCCGCATCGTTCCAGCGGGTGATTTCCGCCATAAAGATTCGGGCTGCCGTAGGCCCATCCAGCACCAGGGAATCCACCCCTTCCAGGTTATATGCCAGCACTATCGCCCCGGCCACCATTGGCAGCATCTGGAGGTCGGGCATCCGGCGGTAGTGTTCTTCATTGAGGGGGGAATCGGAGCCGGCGAAGTCCACTGTCCCGTCCAAGATGGCCTTCTGCCCTCCGCCCGAACCGATGCCCTGGTAGTTTATGATGACCGAAGGGTTCTGCTGGGAATATAAGTGAATCCACTCGGTGTAGATGGGCAAGGGGAAGGTGGCGCCAGCGCCGTTGAGGGTTATAATCCTGCGCCCTTCCGGAGCACCTGTGCAGGCGGAGGGCAGCAGGATGAGCAGGGCCATACATCCGAGAACAATCGAACTTCCCATCAGGGTTTGAGGCAAGAAAAAAGGGGCTGTTCTTGGATGGCGAAGCCGCCGCCCAAAAACAACCCCGGGAAATGTCCTCCTTTGCCCCTGAAACGGGGATGGCCTTCCACCTCCGAGCAGATGCATACCCATACAGACCCCTTTCTCCCCTTTGTCAGGTCAATTGTAACAGAGAAGACGGGGAATTGTCAAGGCTCTGGCTTTTCCGGACAAGTTGTGGTATATTTAAAGGTGCTTTCCTGCGTGAATCCCTGTCCCAATCCTGAAGAATGGGCTTGGGTTTGAGAGCCCTTGAACACCCGGATTAGGAGGCACTATGCCCCGGGAGGTATCAGCCGCAGGCCACGGCAGCGTGGCCGTGGGCGGCAACAAAGGAATTGTTGTTTCTTCGATGGCGGCTTCGCCACAGTCGAAGAAATAGCATGCTTTCAACCTCGGAGGTGTAGATGGCCGTTTACGTGGATTCCGCCAACCTGGAGGAAGTCCGGGAAGCCCTTGCCACCGGCTTCGTGCGGGGCGTCACCACTAACCCCATCCTCATTGCCCGCACGGGCAAAACCCCGGAGGAAGTCGTCGCCGGGATTTGCGGACTGGAGCCTGCGGAGGTCTTCTACCAGCCCTCCGCCACCGGGAAAGAAGCGATGAAGGAAGAACTCCACCGAATTCGGGAAATCGTCAACGGCTTTTCCCGTCCCCCTGACCTCATCCCCAAGATACCGGCCACCTGGGATGGGTTTGCCTTGGTGAAGGAGCTGGCCCCGGAGTGGCGGTGCGCTGTCACCGCCGTCTATAGCGCTGCGCAGGCGTACCTGGCCCGGGAGGCCGGAGCCTGCTACGTTATTCCTTATGTCAACCGGGCCACTCGCTTCGGCGGGGATGGCCCCACACTGGTGGCCGAAATCGCTTATGTCCTGGAAGGCTCCGGGGTGGAGATAGTCGCCGCCAGCCTCAAAACCCCCGATGAGGTGGTGGCTGTGCTGGTAAATGGAGCTCACCACATCACCGTGCCCCTCAATGTGCTCAAGGCAATGGCGAACCATCCGCTGTCTTTGCAGGCAGTGGAGGAATTTGCCCAGACCTCCCGCAGGTTCCGGAACCTGCGGTGAGCTTGAAGGCGATACCACAGCCGGGGAGGGTAAAATGTCAAAACGCCGCCGTTTGATGCTCCTGTTGTTGCTTCTAATCCTGAACATAATCCTGAGTTCCGCTTGTTCGAGCCTTCCGCCTTTCCGGAAGTCCGGCAGTGAAGAAAGGCCGAAGATATTCAATCTCAAAGCGTTCCTGGGGTGCGTCACCCTGGTTTTCTCCTATGCCTGGCTGATATGCGGGGCATCGTTGGCCGTGCTGATTGTGCTGGTATCAATTGTGCTTCTGCTGGCCCCGAGAGGCAAGTGAGCCGCAAGGCCGGGGGTGTCCCCTAGTTGAGGTGCTAAGGAGCTGAGGTGCCAAGGTCCCAAAGCCGGGGGGTGTCCCCCCGCTCTTTTCCCCTTATGATTAAGAGAGCATACTTCAGGAGGATAACGCTGATGCCTGATACAACGCCTTACGTCGAACAAATCTTACAGACTCTCAAAGGAGCAACTGAACGGGCCAGGGGCCTGATGGAGAAGAAGAATGCCGCCCGTGATGAGGCCCTAGCCATCACCAGAGAATTAACCCGTCATTGCGCCCTCTCCATCCGTGCCTGCCACCGTAACGAGTGGGACAATGCCCTCCAGCTCTTGGAGCAGGCCAAGGAACACGTGCGCACCCTGAAATCCATCGTGGCCCCGTATCCCGACCTTTACCACAGCGGCTATACCCAGGATTCCATCAAGGAATTTGTGGAGGCTACCCTCACTTATGCCATCATCCGCAGGGAACCCGTCCCCACCCCGGAAGAACTGGAAGTGGAATACGAGACCTACCTGCGGGGGATGGGGGAGGCGATGGGCGAACTGCGCCGTTACGTGCTGGACCTCATCCGCCGGGACGAACTGGAGCGGGGCGAGGAACTGCTCACGATAATGGATGAGGTCTACGCCCTGCTGATGACCGTGGATTACCCCAATGCCATCACGGGGGGCCTGCGGCGCATCAGCGACATCGTGCGGGGGGTGGTGGAGAGGACCCGGAGCGACCTCACCGCTGCCTTCGAGAGCCGTCGCCTGCGGGAGAGTATGCAGAGGTTCAGAAATGCCCTGGGCGAAGAAGCGGGTGATTAAAGCCAGCGAGATAAACCAATACGTCTTCTGCCCCCGTGCCTGGTGGTGGAGGGAGGTCGAGGGCTTTGAGCCTGAGGACGTGGAGAGGCTGGCGGAGGGGGAGAGATTCCACCAGCGGTATTCCGGGCAGGTTTTCCTTTTGGAGAAGCTGTGGGTCATAGCCTGGGTGCTGCTGGTAGTGGGGGTATGTTTGATTGTAGCGGGAATAGTCTTGTTTTAACGAGAGCTCTGCCCTCTATAAATTCTGACTTTGTGATAAGCTTATCCACAGGGCCCTCCTTAATCACAAAGTTGTGCGTATTGCTTTCTGCTTAAAGTTTACCACGGAGGGCCCTGTTTTATGCAAGCCCAAAACCTATGTCCGAACTTCAGCTTTGTCTCCTTGACAAACCTTCAAATCGGAGTATAATGTGGACGTCATTATATGCAATTGATTGCATATAGACTCGGGGGAAAGATGAAGGGTGATCCATATCGTCAGGCGGTGCGGCTTTTCGGCCTCCTGGCCCACCCGGCACGGCTTCGTATCCTGGACGAGCTGCGGCGGGGGGAGGCCTGCGTCTGCCACCTGCAGGCTGTCCTGAAGCGACCTCAGCCGTACATCTCCCAGCAACTGCGGGTGCTGCGGCAGGCCGGGGTGATCGAGGCCCGCAAGCAGGGGTTGTACGTCTACTACCGGCTGGCCGACGAGCGGGTGGAACGGCTGCTGGGGGAAATCCTGGGTCCGGTGGGTACCCCGAGCCCTCTTCCCGCCTGCTCCTGCCCGCAATGCCAGGAAGAACTAACCCTGCCAGATGATCATCTCCATAGGGCTACGGGTTGCGGATTGCAGATTCCGAATCTCGAAGCCGTTCGGTTGTAGCTCGAAAGGAAGCAGGGGCGCAGTGGCGCTGCGCCCCCGCCGAATCCAAAGGGAGATAAGAGATGAAGAAGGCGCTGGTCGTCCCGCTGACCGACGAGGAGCTGCTCGACCTCTGCCGCATTATCATCGACCGGGACGCAGAGGGGGCGCTGGAGTTCGTCAACAGACATCTCAAGAAGAAGGTGGAGCAGGCACTGGAGGGAGGCTGAAAGGTCCTCATCGAGGTGCCCGGGGCGGGCATCACCGAAGTCAGGGGGAACTTGTTTGGAGGGAAGTGAAACGATGGCGAACGACCTTGTGGAACTGACTCAGAAGTTGTTGGCCGAAATCCCGGACGAGGAGGCTACCCAGGCGATCGGGGTCTGCCCGCTGACCCGTGCTGATCTATACCTGCTGCGAGAGTGAGGAGGAAAGATGCTGATCAAAGACTACCAGTTGGAAGTCTTCACCCCGCCATGCGAGCCGGGGGCGGAGCGGTTCTCCGCCATCGCCCACCTGACCGCCGACATTCGAGAGGTGCTACCCTACCTCAACGCCATCCTCCGCGGTGCGGTATACCGGCCGGAGGTGCCCGCCCTCCAGTGGCGGAAGGCCGGCCACTACGTCACCTTCCAGCCCAACCAGATCGCCATCAGCAACGTCGAGGACCGGGAGGCGGCGATCCGGGAGGTGGAGGGGCTGATCAAACTGGTCAACCGCACCTGGGAGCGGCGGGACGAGATCGAGCCCAACTACGAGACCCGTCGCCGGCCGACGGCGCTGGAACTGTACAAACTCCTGCCCCGGACCAACTGCAAGGCCTGTGGCGAACCCAGTTGCTTTGTCTTCGCCAACAAACTGGCGGCGGGGCAGGTGGAACTGGAACAGTGCACACCGTTGGCAGAGCCACAGTACGCCGAGCAGCGGGCGAGACTGGCGGAACTCTTGGCGGTGGACCTGCCCGCCATCGGTCCACGGGCGTAGGGCGGACGCATCCCTACGACGAAGGTGAACTGGATCCACTCGACTCCGGAAAACCTGTAGAGGTGCACTATGCTAATGGAGCTTTCTGCGTAAGTACCTGCTGATCTTCGTGCTGGTCGACATCGCCATCGCTTTGATCGTGGGCCGCGCGGCTCCCCAGGCGCTGAGAGCGCTCAAGCCCTGGGTGCCCGTGCCGCTGTTCTTTATGCTCTACCCGATGATGATCAACTTCCGCATCGAAAATGCGGCTAATGCGCTGCGCAACCCCAAGGGGGAAGAATCCTCTGGAGGATCCGATGACCCACGCTATCGAGGTCGAAGGTCTGACCAAATACTACGG
>DRAO01000091.1 GCA_011041825.1 Chloroflexota bacterium | reverse complement strand
TCCAGCAAAGGCGGCCTGGCGTAAGCCGGTTGGATATAGACGAAAGGAACTGAGAGGGCCAGGACAAAGAGCCCCACTGCCGAAACAGCGCTGAGCCGCCGCCCCCATCTGCCCAACAGGTCCACCAGCCACCCCCTGGCCCACAGGGCCGTGAAAGCCGGAAGAGCCGGAAAGAGCATCCTGCCCTGGGGATACCGCATCTGAGACCACTTCCAAAGTGCCAGGGTGTAAACGGCCACCCACGCAACCGCTATTGACCACTGTGCTAGCCTGTCCCACTCCCTCCTCAATAAGAGTCCAGCCGCAAAAACCCCAAAACCCGTGAACCCCAGCAGCATCCAGAAATCCAAGACCGGGTAAATCCAAGGATGTGCCACTACATTGAACCACCCGAACACCGCCCAGAAGGATTTGCGCACCCCCTCAAACAACAGGAGCAGCTCCCTCAAATCCGGAGGCTTAGAGCGCCGATGGTAAACGGCGAACATCACCTTCAACCCGGTGGGGTCCCCATATAAAATCAAGTTACGGATGTACCACCAACCTGCCACCGTCGCCGCAGAGAGCATAATTATTATAGCCCAATAAGGCAGAGATTTCCAGGCCCGATGCCTCCAGGCCACGAGGGGCAGAAGCCCTATTACCAGAACGCTTAAGACCAAACCGTTAAGCTTGGCGATAGCTGCCAGCCCCAGTATCACCCCCAGGAGAGCCATCCGTCTACCAGCTGGCAAATCAAGCCACGAGTTCACCAGAAGGTAGAAGGCAATCGCTCCCAGGGCAGTCACCAGGTTATCGTTATTGACAGAAGCGCTCAGGAAGATAAACTGCGGGTTGAAAGCCACCAAGGAGGCAGCGAAGAAAGCGGGGAAAGCCCCTTCAGGCATAAGGAGCTTCGCCGCTCTGTAAGCGAACAGAACGGTTAAAGCCCCGAGGAGAGTGGACAATAGCCTGACCAAATGCACTGCCAGCGCCGTTCCCCGATACGGAAACCGCTCATCAGGCGGATGGATAAGCACGTTCTTGTTGCCATAAGCAGAAGCCAGTCCAACGGCTGCGTGAGGGTTGAATCGAAGGACTTCCTCTGCATCGGATGTATCCACCAGAGCTACCAGAGGCACGGCTAACAGGTAATACAGGGGAGGCTGGCTGGCTTCCTGATGCATCGGCAGAGGCGTACCGGTATAATGAGGCAGCCCCTTGCCTTGAACCAGGTAAAGGATATACCGAAAATGCCAGATGGCATCGGGAGATTCAAGGATAGGATTGGTTACGTTGTAGATGAGAGCCAAAATCAGGTACACGCCCATCAAACACCACAGGGGCTTTTCACGCTTTATGAGCCTTCGAAATCGGGAAACCCTTTTGAACTCCATTGCAACCACGCCAACCCCAAAAGCCCATATATACTTGAGGTTAAGAGCACCAGCAGGTTGACGGCAAAACCGCTAGCAATGGCATCCTGTATGTCCCATCCTAACAAAGTAAAACCCAGGGTCCAGCCGCTCTCGTGAGCGCCTAGCCCACCTACGGTAAGCCAAGGCAGAGCTTTAGATAGCACTGCAAAAGTGGCCCCTATCACCACTTCTAAGAAGCCGGTGTGAAATCCCAAGCCGGCCAGGAAGACGTGAAACCAGGCAAATGTCCCCAGCCATATGAAAAGCGAACAGAACAGGGCAGGCGATATAACAGTGCGCCAATCAGCGCCGGAGAGATACCGAAACCCCACCAACAACTGGGCATTAAGCTTCCTCAACCAAGATGAGGAAGCAGGTTCATTGGAGAAGGCAACTTCCACGAGAGAGAACATCCTCTTCCCTAGCCAGGGGAGAAAGAGGATAAAGACCGAGGTGCATAGCAAAATCAGCCCCGCCCACCACAGCAATATGCCCTGATTACCCCAGCCCCTGGTCAGATAGAAGGAGCCCGATAGCAGGAACAGGAAAGCCACCACCTCATAGTCCAGGATGCGAGCCACTGCCAACAGAGCTGTTCCCTTTCCCCATTTAATCCTGTACTTTGAATGCAGAAAGTATATGAAGGCTGCTTCCCCCAGCCTGGCAGGCAACAGGTTATTTAGAAAAGATTGAGCGAACACAACCGGCAGGAAGACCAGGACCCCAGGCACTTCCCTCCTACAGAGGATGAAAACCCGCAAAGCTCTCAGACAATTGGTGAGGCCATATATAATCCCCCCCAGCAGCAGCCAAGCGGGGATTATGCGGTGGAAGAGGGCCAGGATTTTCTGAGGAGAAGCACGCCATAACAACAACCCCACCACTGATATGGTGAACAATATGGAAAGCGCTCGCCTCAATGACCGCCTGACCTTCGAGGTGAAAATCCCCTGCAAAATTCCTCCCCATTTACAGAACTGCACAAAAGAGGGGGCATTTCATCGTCGGCTGGGGAATTCTAACCTCTAACCCCCAGGGTTGCGCTTAGAGCTAACACTGCCAGCACCGTTAAGGCGATGATGGCAAAGAGCCATTGGCGCCGGCGCACAAATTCGACCAGGAGCACGGTCACGCACAGCGAGGGGGTGATAAGGAGGATTACCAGGCTCAAGTTCAGGAAAGCCTCAGGTCTGCCCTGGCTCAATGCGGAAGGGAAATCAGCCAAGGAGATTGTTGAGGTGGGAAGAGAAACCGGACGCAGAAGCGAGAGGAAAAAACTTATGCTCATAAGGGAAATAACCAGGGAAATTCCCACTAACAACACCCGTGAAACGATTATGTTCAATTCTTCATCCGCCTTGCCTTTCTGCATTTCCTCCACCTCCTCAACCCCTCATTGACCAAGAAGATTGATGCCGAAGGCCGCTAGGAGCATCTGGATGGATAAGCCCAGCAAGATGATTGCCAGGATTATGGTCAGGTAAACGCTCTTAACCCGAGGGGCCAAACGTGAACTGATATAAGCTCCGGCTGTAACCCCCAAAGTTACCGGCACAGCCACTAGGGGATTAACCATCCCCCGGGTATAGTAGATATAAGCGCCAGCACAAGCCGTTATGCCTATCATAAAACTGCTGGTGGCGATTGCTGCCTTAACGGGTATCCCCATAGCGATAATCAAAGTGGGAACCTTAATGAAGCCACCGCCAACACCCAGGAGCCCGGATATATTTCCGGCTATGAAAGAAGCCAGCAACCCCACAGGCAAACGCCGGACTCGATAGTGGACTTCTTTCCCCAACGATGGGTCATAATAGCAACCGCCCAGAAGCCCCTGTTCGCAACTTAAGGTATAAGAATCAGCTATTCTGTGTCTCACCAGGAGATAACCGGATATGAGGCCCAAAGCCACCCCGAAAATCCCGCTCAGAACCTCCCGGTTGAGGGCAGCGGCAGTAAGGCCTCCCAACATCCCCCCGATGCTCGTGCTTATCTCCAGGGTCATCCCCAGACGGATGTTGGCAAATCCCTCCCGCACATAGCCGATAGCTGCGGTAATGGATGTGGCAATCACGGCCACCAGGCTGGCGGCAATGGCCTGGCGGATGGGCACCCCGCAGAAAAGGGTCAATGCTGGCACAATGATGACCCCTCCTCCCAGGCCCACCATTGCCCCCAGCCCTCCACTGATTAAACCAACGATGACAAAGAGGAACACCTGCATCTTCTTCTCCCAAGCCGTAAATTAGACCAAGTTTGCCACAACCCGAAGGAGGGTGGGCAAATGCAGCAGCATATTCGCATAACTGGCATTAGCCATAGGACAATAACACTCCCCAGCCTTTATGCTCTTCCGCAATTCCGCAATTTTATCTCCAAACCAGACAGGGCGCAAATCATAATCGGTCTCCCTCAGATTGCCTACAGGCTGAGCTCTGGTACAACAGGTCCAGACATCCCCGTCCGGGGCTATGTGACCGGAAGCCCACCCCGCATAGCAGGGGATAACCTGGCGCTTCTCCCGGAGGATTTTCTCCGCCAGGTGATAATAATAAAGCCGAAAAGCCTGAGTGAACCGGGGCATCCCGTGAAAATGACGCCCCCGTAAGTTATCCAACACCGCTTCCACTGCCGCCTTGTATTCATCGGGGCTAGGGGTTATAGGCAATCCAACCGTGCGCAACTCCACCCGTTCCTCGGCCACTTCAGTTATGTAAGAATCGGGCTCCAATTCCAGCAGCGCCTTGCTTATCGCCCCTATGCGCTCGACATTGAAGCGGGAGATGACCGTGTGGATGCTTAGCACCAAATTCGGGTGGTTGATGGCCTTAAGGGCCCTGTAAGTCTCCATCGCTTTCTCCCAGTTCCCCGGCACATTGCGGATGCGGTCGTGCCTCTCACCCACCTCATCCAAGGAGAGGTTGATGCCAAGCTCAGTCCCAGGCGGCAGCTCTTTAAGCATCTTCTCCACTTGGGTTGGTATCCTGCGGCTCAAAAGGCCATTGGTGGGGATGGTAATGAGAGCAGGCTTCAGGACTTGGGCCGACGAGACCACGATATCGGCAATGTCATCCCGTAAGAAAGGTTCACCTCCGCTGAAAGTAAGGTAATAAACCCGCCCGTGATGGGCCAACTTCCGGAAGACTTTTTCCCACTCTCCGCTGGAAAGCTCATCCGAACGTCGCTGCCAAACCCGACAGGTAGCACAGCGAGAGTTGCACCGATATGTCAGGCTTATCACCAAACTGAAGGGGAGAAGCCTAGGGTAACCAAAAGCACGAAACAGCCAATAAAGGGGTAAGTGACTCAGCAGCCATAACATTTTACCACACCCTCAAGATAAAGCCTTTAAGGTACTCCCCCTCGGGGAAGTTCAAAGCAAAGGGGTGGTCAGGAGCCTGGGAGAGCTTCTCCAACACGCAGGCCTCCCTCCGAGCATCTATGGAAGCCCAGAACACAGCTTTCTGGAAGAGCTGAGGGGGCACCAACCCCGAACAGGAGAAGGTGAACAGGACCCCTCCAGGCCTCAACAACTGCATAGCCAGCATATTGATGTCCTTATATCCCCTGATGGCATCCGGTATCTGGTCCCTGGAAAAAGCAAACTTGGGCGGGTCGAGGACGATTAAATCAAATTGCCTGCCCTCGTCCCTGTATTCCCTTAAAACCTGGAATACATCACCTACCACGAAGTCCTCTCTGTGCACGGGGAAACCGTTAAGCTCCACGTTAGCCTCTGCCATCGCCAGGGCCTCCGCCGATGATTCCACGTGTATGACTCGCCTGGCTCCCCCCCAAAGAGCATAAACGCCGAAGGCACCCGTATAGGCAAAGCAGTTAAGCACCTCTGCACCTTCAGCGAAATTCACCACCTTATGGCGATTCTCCCGCTGATCCAGGTAGAACCCCGTCTTATGCCCCTTTTTTACATCCACCCAAAAGCGCAATCCGTACTCCCGTATCAAGAGGCGCTCTGGAGGTTCCCGCCCCCAGAGAACTCCCCTCGCATAGCTGAGCCCCTCTTTGTACCGCACATCTACATCGCTACGCTCATATATACCACGGGGGTTCAGAAGCTCTCTGAGTATCTCCACAATCTCCCCTTTGTGTTTTTCTATCCCCAGGGTGAGGAATTGCACAATCAAGTAATCCCCATAGCGGTCCACCACTAAACCGGGGAGCCCATCCGATTCGGCGTTAACCAGGCGGATGGCCTCGGTTTCCCCCCTTTTGAAGAGGCCTTCCCTGGAGCATACGGCCCTCTTTAAACGCCTCTCCCAAAAAGAGGTGTTAACCTCCTCTTCCTGCCAGGTGAGGATCCGCACGGTTATTTGAGACCGGGTATTCAAGTATCCCCTGGCCAGGAACTCCCCCCTGTGGCTCACCAAATCCACAACATCCCCGTCTTGGAAGGCCCCTTCAATCCTCTCTATAGCTCCTGAAAACACCCAAGGATGCTTATTCAGGATGGACTTTTCCCTACCCGACTTGATGACAACCTCAGCCATTTCTCCAGATAACTACCCGGCATAACACGAGATAAATTTTACAAACCCTTCAGCCAAGTTATCCCAGGTCAGCTCAGGGATAACCCGCTCCCTGGTCTTACGTCCCATCTCCAGGCGAAAGGCCTCATCCCGCAACAGAGCCGCTACCTTGCGGGCAAATTCCGAAACATCCCCGCTCTTCACCAGAAGCTCCGCCGGGACGTAGAGGGAATTTTCCCCCACATCTTCAGCCACTACGGGTATGCCCAGGGAAGCCAATTCCGCCAACTTGGCCGAACATTTGGCCCTGTTGATGAGGTTATCATCGCTAGGCCATATGGCTACCTTGGCCTCTTCCAGCAATCTGAGGGCCTCGTCCCGCTCCTTCCACCCCAGGCAGCTAAGCGTGGACCCCAGCCCATCCTCCCGGGCCATCTCCAATAGCGAGCTCTCCTCCCCTTTAAACCCCCGCCCTATCACCACCAGGTGAGCCTCAGGGACCTGAGAGACCACTTCTTTCCAGATACGCCAGAGTCGCTCGGGGGCGAATTCCACGAACCGGGTGTAGAGCACCACCGTTGCTTTGCCCGAGAGCACCCCAGGTAATTGGCTGCCCTGGGGGCTGCCCCCCCGTAACTCCACCCCGTTAGGGAGGTAAAACACCTTGGAAGGAGGAACCCCCAAGCTCCAGACCAGGGTTTGAAGGGTTCGGCTGGCCACGGTTACGGCATCACAATGGGTCAACACCCACCTCTCTTGGAACGGGATAAAAGCCCGCCAATGGGCAGGATAAGCTGAAATATCGCTCCATCCTCCGTGCCCCTCCCAGTCGTCGGCATCAACTATCAAAAGCCCCCTGAACCTCCCCAATCGCTTTAGGCTCCACAACATCATTGCCGTCAAGCCTGGATAGCCTATGGGCTTGAAGAGGTGCACCAGCTCCGGTTTGTGACTCAGGCATTCCCTCACCAGCCTCCAAGCAACCAGAAGGTGATAAAGGAGGGGGGCTTTGACTGGAAGGCGGATGTGGCGCAGCACAACCCCATTATCTTCCCAAGTCTTCCCCGAGTCCTGGGGGGAATCCCAAGGAGGTAGAATGGCTACCGCAGACCACCCTTTCCTTACCAGAGCCCGGGCCAGGGGCAACAACCTGGCCCGGGTTGTCCCTTTAATCCTCAGGCCAAAGGGACCAATGCAGGTTGCCTTCATCTCCGATTTTTCTCTTTCTGAACGGATTCGCTCGGCACACCAGGTGCCGAGCGGAGTTTGAGCTGATGCTCCCCCGCCACGAGGGCAGGGGTATCAGGATACCGCCAGCCTTGTGCTGGCGGAGCATCAGGTTTTTATCTCGCTCGAACCTTGTGTTCCGAGCAAAAGCAACTAGCCAGCTTAATTTTCAGACAGGCTCTCAAAACCCTAGGCAGAAGTATAACACAAATGCGAAAGGTTAGCAAAAGTACCGGGTGGCTAAAGACGCCTCCAGGCCCGGGGACTGAAAGGCCCTTCCACCCCCGCCTTTTTCGCCAGCCGACGCAACAGGTTGTACAGGGAGTTGTACGTGAAGGGGAAAACCCTTTCCGGAGGGCTATCGCCCAGGATTTCCCTGTAGCTCTTCAGGGCCTCAGCCACTTCCTGCCCGAAATAAACGCTTCTCATCTGCCCTCCCCTTCCGACGAGGACGGTATAGCCACCTTCCAGGTCAAGCCTGTCCCAGCGGATTGAGAGGATTTCCCCGGCTCTGAGGCTTGTGTGGCGCAACAGCCTTACCAGAGCGTAATGCATCGGGTTGGCTTTAGCTACCTCAAGGATGCGCTCGGCAT
>DRAO01000250.1 GCA_011041825.1 Chloroflexota bacterium | reverse complement strand
CTCGCCGGGCGATGAATCACCCGGCTGAGAAGCCTTAAAGCCGGTTGAAAACCGGCTGAGGATTAGCGGGTTGAAAACCCGCTTCCAGATTCTTAGCCGGGAGCTTCCAGCTCCCGGACATTTCTGAGCCCAGCTTCGTAAAAGTGTCAGATGGCTAGTCAATTGATCATACCAGAGCAGGAGATTGTGGAGTAATGGAAAGGAAGCCCCTCGTTTTGGCTAATTGGAAGATGGCAATGGGCATATCTGAGACCATCTCCTTTATCGAGCGATTCATACCCCTGGTGGGAAAGCTTGCCGAGGAGGTGGATATAATCATCTGCCCTCCCTACACCTCCCTCTACGTGGCGGCCTGTAAACTTAAAGGGAGCCCCCTGCAACTGGGCGCCCAAAACCTCCACCCCGGCCCCGGATTGGCATTTACAGGCGAGATTTCCGCCTCACTCCTGGCCGATGTCGGATGCCGGTGGGTTATGCTGGGACATTGGGAGCGTCGCCGTTACTTTGGGGAAACAGATGAATTGGTGAATCGAAAGGTGCGGGCAGCCCTTGATGCGGGTTTACACCCCGTGCTCCTGGTAGGTGAATCCCGAGAAGCCCGTGAATCGCCTTACGATGACCTGGCCCGTCAACTGGAGTGCATCCTCAGCGGGTGCAACGCCCAGGAGATAAAGCAGATGGCTTTCGTCTACGAACCAGAATGGGCCATCGGAGTGGAAAAGCCCGCTTCTGGCGTACATATTCAGAAGGGATGCGCCTATATAAGGGAGTGGTTGAACAGGCGTTTTGGGGGTGTAGGCAACTCCATACGCATAATTTATGGAGGGAGCGTCTCACCCGAGTCTGCCCCGAACATCTTAACCCAGCCCGATGTAGATGGCCTAGGTACCACCCGCAAAGGGCGAGACCCCTTCTCCCTTTTCTCCATAGTTAAGGCTGTTGCCGAAGCCAGAGTATTAACTTAGGAGGAGAGCCTTGTGAAGACCATTTTGGGTATCGTGGCCTCAGCACGCCCCTGGGGGAATTCCGAGGTGGTTATCCGGGAGGCTCTGGCAGGCGCTATGGAAGCAGGGGCAGTGGAACCATTACCGTTGCCGGGCTCCCCCGCTGGAAAGGTGTAACCCGTCCGTTCCTCAACGCCTTTCTCTACTGTCTGGGATTCATCCCCATCGGCAGCCTGGCCCTCTTCGCCCCTGGCCCTGGCGAGGTGCTTTTAGATGAAGAGGCGATGCATCAAGTCCGTGAGCTGGGCAGGAAGGTGGCTCTGGGCCAGATGCCCCCTGCCAGCTATGGCGAGAACACTTGTCCGGTTTGTGGTTCTGATTTCTTCTACCTTGAGGGTAATGAAGCCGAATGCCCTGTGTGTGGCAGCCGGGCCAAGGTTATGGAGGAAGCAGGTGAACTTCGCCTGGACTTCAGCGAGGGCTTATCGAAACGCTGGACCCCTGAAGGCCTTCACGAGCACGTGAACGACTGGATAAAACGGACAGGTGTCCGGTTTATGCAGGTGCGCCACCAGGTCAAGGAACGCCGCAAGCGACTCGAGGGAATTCCAATCCAGTGGCTGAAGAGGCCCAAGGAGGAGGGGGGATGAATCCCCCTCTAGACGGCTCAAATTGAAACGAAGGAGGCTGTGATGTTGCGGGGAAGGAAAGTGCGCTTAAGAGCGCCGGAGCGGGAAGATTTGCCCCTTTTCGTCCGCTGGTTGAACGATACTGAAGTCACCCGGTACCTCACTCTCTATTGGCCCCTTTCGATGGCCGAGGAAGAGCAATGGTTTGAGAACCTGCTTAAGCGGGAGAACGACAGGGTTTTCGTGATAGAAACTGAGGAAGGCAAGCCCATCGGTAATATGGGCCTGCACAACATAGACTGGAAGAACCGCAAGGCCGTCCTGGGCATCTTCATTGGGGAAAAGGATTACTGGGGCAAAGGCTACGGCACCGATGCCATCAAGACCTTGCTGCGCTTTGCCTTCGAGGAGCTGAACCTGAACCGGGTGGAATTACGGGTATTCGAGTTCAACACCCGTGCCATCCGTTGCTATGAGAAATGCGGCTTTGTGACCGAAGGCCGCCTTCGCCAGAGCCTCTTCCGCAATGGCCGCTACCACGATGAGCTGGTGATGGCAGTTTTGAGGGAAGAGTGGAAGGTGTAAAAGCCTGCTCATATTCCCAGCTTAGGCTCCTCTCCGCCTCTAGCCTTCATCTCCTTTGACTTGCCTTTTTATGTATGCTAAAATTGGAATGATTGTCCAGGTGCTCCCTTGCTTTCCCAACTCCTGGTGAAGAAAGAGGGTGTTTTCCTCCATAGTAGCGAAGCCGCCGTGCAGGAAAGGGTGCTTAAAAGGGAGTGCTACCTTGTCGCCCTGCATCGAAGGGAAGAGGTTTTTCTCAGGTGGAAGCCCTGGTTCCACCTAACGGGATAAATTGTTTTCCTCGTATGCGGTGTGGGGGGCGAAATGAGGTAATGGAGGTGGGCTATGCGGTTGGAGGAAAAAATCGTAAACGAGGCTCTACGCCAGGTGAAGGCCCATCTGGAAACCGGCGATTGGGAAGGAGCCATTGCTGTTCTGGAATCCCTTCGTCCCCCAGACCAAGCGGATGTCTTCACCGGGTTGCCCCGTAAGGACCAGGAACGCCTCCTCCCCAGGATGGATGTGGAAGATTCGGCTGATATAATGGAACAGTTGGAAGATGAAGACGCTGTGGAATTGGCCAGCCGGTTGAAGGTGGAGAACCTGGCCCGCATCTTGGATGAGATGGAACCGGACGATGCCGCCGATTTGATAGGCGACCTCTCCCCGGAGCGGGCAGCCGAAGCCATCGCCGCAATGAAGGAGCCCGAGGACATCCTGCCTCTCCTCCAGTACCCGGATGAAACGGCAGGTGGCCGGATGACCCCCCTCCCCATCACCCTTAATGCCAAGATGACCGTGGAAGAGGCCCTGAACTATGTCCGCCTCTACGCTCCGGATTCGGATATCATCTATTACCTGTTTGTGGTGGACGATGAGGGGAAGTTAGTGGGGGTGGTGAGCTTACGCCAGCTCCTGGTAGCCTCGCCCTATGAGCTCGTAGAAAACATTATGGACAGGGATGTCATATACGTTCACCACTTCACCGACCAGGAAGAATGTGCCCGCCTCATCTCCCGCTATGACCTCCTCGCCCTGCCGGTGGTGGATGATGAGATGCACCTTCTGGGTATGATAACGGTGGATGACCTGATGGATGTTATGGAAGAGGAGGCTACCGAGGACATCCACCGCTTAGCCGGTAGCGAACCGCTGAAAGAGCCCTATCTGACGGCTAAGGTCTTCTCCATTGTGCGCAAGCGCATCGGTTGGTTGCTCTTGCTCTTTCTAGCTGAGCTCTACACAGGGACTGTCCTGAGACACTTTCACAGGGAGTTGAGCCAGGCTATCGCCCTCTCTTATTTTATCCCCCTGCTAATAGGCACAGGGGGTAATGCTGGCTCCCAGGCAGCGACCACCGTGATCCGAGCTATGGCCCTCAAGGAAGTTAAATTCCGTGATGCACCGAAAGTATTGTTCAAGGAAATCTCCCTCGGGTTCCTCCTGGGCCTGGTGATTGGGATAGTGGGTTTCATCAGGGCCATAAGCTGGGGCTCGGAGATTGCCCTTTCGATAACTGTAGGTGTCACTATGGCCACTATCATCGTCTGGGCCAATATAGTGGGCTCTTTCCTGCCTATGTTAGCTGCCCGCTTGGGCCTTGACCCGGCTGTGCTCTCTGCTCCCTTCGTCACCACCTTGGTGGATGGGACAGGGCTTTTCATATACCTGAGCATCGCTAAAATCATCCTGGGGTTGTGAGATGCAGGGAAAAAACCCCTTCTTCGCTCACAAGGTTGCGCAGGAAGGGAGACGAGGTATTTTTCTGGTTCCTCCTTTTCGCCCCTGCCGTGGGGCGGGACTATGAATGCGTGGCTATCAGAAGCCTTGGAAGGGAGGTGATATTCTGGAACCCCTGGAATTAGTGCATCGCATTGTGGATTTAGTGCTTGACAAGAAGGGTTACGACGTGGTGGCCTTAGACCTGCGGAAGTTATTTCCCCTGGCTGATTACTTCGTCATCTGCACGGGTGATTCTGAGAAGCAGGTGGAGGCCATTATGCGAGAATTGATGGAGAAATTGAAAGATAGGGGCATAAACGCAGCAGGGGTAGAAGGCAGCCCTGATTCCGGCTGGGTTCTTATGGATTACGGGGATGTGGTGGTACACATATTTATGCCTGCCCAGCGAGATTACTATGACCTAGAGGGATTATGGAAGCAGGCCCCCATAGTGGTCAGGGTTAAATGAGACGGCATAGGAAATCCTTAGCTTTGCGGGCGGCTTTAGCCCGGTGGCTGATTTGATTTTTCTGCTCCGGGCTCAATTCTGCCATCGTACAACCCAGTTCGGGCAGGTAAAAGACAGGGTCATAGCCAAAGCCGGAGGTTCCCCGGGGTTCAAAGGTTATTACGCCTTCACAGATACCTTCAAAGGTTTCCACCCATCCTCTGGGGGAAGCTATGGCAATTATACAGCGGAAACGGGCCTTGCGGCGCTCCCACGGCACCCCCTTCAGGCGCTCCAACAGGAGCCAGTAGCGTTCTTCATCTGTAGTTAACCCCCCATATCTGGCTGAACGGAGGCCGGGCTCCCCATTCAGAGCATCCACTTCTAATCCTGAGTCATCGGCTAAGGTGATAAGGCCAGAAGCCTTGGCATAAGTTGTGGCCTTAAGGATGGCATTATCCTCGTAGGTGTTTCCCATCTCTTCCACTTTAATTTCTAACCCTTCCTCGGCCAGGGAAGTCAAGCGAAAGGGGATACCCCTCAGCAGCGCTTGGTATTCTCTGAGTTTGCCCTTGTTGTGGGTTGCTATGAGTAATTTGCGCATCTCAAATTACCACCAGGGTCACGTAGTAATAAACCCCTACCACGGCGAAGAGGAGGCTATCAACCCTGTCCAGCATCCCCCCGTGGCCAGGGAACAACTTCCCCGAGTCCTTCACCTTAACCTGACGCTTCACCATCGAAACGGCAAGGTCTCCAAAAGGAGCCAAGGTGGAGATGATGGCTCCTATGGCAAAGCTGTGGGGCAAGGGGATGCCAGCCAGGGAGCCCAGGATGAGGGCAGCGGCCACGCCTGAGAGCCATCCGCCTACGGTTCCTTCCCAGGTTTTACGAGGGCTTAGCCGGGAGCATAAGGGGCGCTTTCCCCATTTGAGGCCCACCAGATACGCTCCCGAATCTCCCACCCAGGTTATCAGGAAGGTGAGCATAGTCCATATATACCCATCAGGGAGGCTCCGAAGGGAGATGAAGTGGCTTATCAGCCAGCCCACATATATTCCCCCTGCCACCGTCAAAGCCCAATCAGCGGTGGGAAAAGGCGCCTGGGCCTGGAAGAGCTCCCAGATGAGGGAGGAAAGGACCAGAACCGTGAGGCCCGGGGCTAAGATGCCCCACTCCGGCTGGAAAGCTGCAACGGCGAATAGGACGACGAAGAGGAGCCCAAGGGGGATAGAAGGGTTAAATCCGCCTTTGTGCATCAGCCGGAAGAACTCATAACAGGCCAGGAGCGCTGCCAGGAGCACAACTGAGGCGAAGACAATCCCTCCTATGTAGGTAGCGGTGATGACAGGGGGGACGAGTATCGCAACTACCAGGACTCGGCTGGTGAATTTGGAATCCTTTAAGCGGGCCATAAAAGGGCGTTTCTCATCCTTCTTTGACCAGTCCAAACCTTCTCTCCCGGCGGCTATAATCCAGGAGGGCCTTGTACAACTCTTGTTCATTGAAATCAGGCCAGAAAGTAGGGGTGGAATAATACTCAGCGTAGGCGCTTTGCCAGAGCAGGAAGTTGGAGATGCGCATTTCCCCGGCAGTGCGGATTATTAAATCGGGGTCGGGGATGCCAGCGGTGTAGAGGTAGCGGCTTATGAGTTCCTCATCTACCTCCTCTGGTCGGTAGCCTTCGGCGATTATGCGGCGTACTGCGTCCACAATCTCGGCCCGGCCACCGTAATTAAGGGCGATGCAAAGGATGAGCTTGTCGTTGTCCTTGGTGCTCTCTAACAGGTAGCGGATTTTCTCCTGGAGGCGCTCAGGGACGCCGTCCATCCTGCCTATGTGTCGTACCTGCACTCCGTTTTTCATAAGCTCCGGGAGTTCCCGGTCTATGAATTGCTCCATAAGGGAGAACAACCCCTTCACTTCTTCCTCAGGGCGTCCCCAGTTTTCGGTGGAGAAAGCGTAGATAGTCACGTACTTTATCCCCCATTCGCCGCAGGCTCTCAGGATACGACGCAGGTTCTCTGCTCCGGCCCGGTGTCCAGCCAATCGAGGCAACCCTCTCTTCTTAGCCCAGCGCCCGTTCCCATCCATTATGAAGCCGATATGCCGAGGTAAATTTTTAATCTCATCCCGTTTCACCATAACACTTCCCCTATACTTCCATTATTTCCTTTTTCTTCATCTCCCCCAACTCGTCTATCTTCTTGATGAATTCATCGGTTATTTCCTGGAGCTTGTCTTTGGCCCGGAAGAATTCATCTTCGGTAATCATTTTTTCTTTCTGGAGTTCCCGGAGCTCCTCCAGGCCATCTCGTCGGCAGTTGCGGACTGCCACCTTTGCCTCCTCCAGCCGCTTGGAGACCACTTTGACCAATTCTTTACGGCGTTCTTCGGTCAGGCGGGGGATGCTAATCCGGATTACTTTGCCATCGTTCATCGGGTTGAGCCCCAGGTCCGATTTAAGGATGGCCTTTTCTATCGCTGGCAGGGCATTTATATCCCAGGGCCGTACCACCAGGAGCCTTGGTTCCGGGGCTGAGATGGAGGCGATTTGGTTGAGAGGCACCAGGCTTCCATAGTAGTCCACTTTGACTTTCTCCAGCAAAGCAGGGGAGGCCCGTCCTGTTCGCATAGTCATCAAATCGCTCCGGAGGATTTGGACAGCCTTATCCATCCTGGTCCTGACATCCTTCAATACATCATCAACCATAGTACACCTCCCATTGAGGGAAGAAAGATGGGTTAACAGATAAGTGTGCCCACAGGTTCTCCCAGCACAACCTTTTCCAGGGAGCCTTCCTTCCACAGGTTTACCACATAAATGGGGAGATTGTGTTCCATACACAGGGAAATAGCTGTGCTGTCCATCACCCCTATGCGCAGGTTGAGGGCTTCGATGTAAGAGAGGCGGTCAAAGCGTCGGGCATTGGGATTTATCTTGGGGTCATCGGAATAAACGCCGTCCACTTTGGTCGCTTTGATGAGAGCTTCGGCGTTAATCTCCATCGCCCTGAGGGCGGCGGCTGTATCCGTGGTGAAATAAGGCTGTCCCGTGCCTGCGGCTAGTATCACCACTCGCCCCTTTTCCAGATGGCGGATGGCCCGCAGACGTATGTACGGTTCAGCCACAGACTTCATCTCTATGGCCGTTTGAACCCTAGTTACGACGCCCAGTTTCTCCAGCGCATCCTGGAGGGCCAGGGAATTCATAATGGTGGCGAGCATACCCATATGGTCGGCGGTGGCTCTCTCCATCCCGTGTTCGAGACCATCCCGGCCCCGCCATATGTTGCCTGCACCGATGACTATCGCTATTTCAACCCCGAGGTCCTTTACTTTTTTAATTTTAAGGGCCACCTCTTTGGCTTTCTCCGGGTCAATGCCGAAACCCTGGGGCCCGGCCAGAGCTTCGCCACCCAATTTCAGCATTATCCTGCGGTATTTGAGGGTATCCATAGCTTCACCACCCTGTTTATCGGG
>DRAO01000253.1 GCA_011041825.1 Chloroflexota bacterium | reverse complement strand
GTGGGGTCGGGTTGCTCCACTTCCACCCCCAGCGCCCGCACGCATTGCAGGGTTGCCAGGCAATCCCGTGCCGGGAGGAAGTTCCTCACCCGGCTTGCGCCTTCAGCTATGGCTCCGATGAGGAGGGTGCGGTGGGAGATAGATTTGTCGCCGGGAACCCGTATCCGCCCCCGCAAGGGGCCGCTTTTATGAACGATGAGCCTGCTCATAGGCCTTTACTCCAATTGAGGAGAAATGCCGGGGAATTGGTGGCGATAATGGTATAAGGCATAAACAGGAAATCGTAAGGGCGTTCCTCGGCCAGGATGTGAACCAGTTGATTGCAGATGTCGGCTCTCTTTACAGGGTCACAGCTTGGCGCTCTTAACCCTTCCTCAAGCAGGGCATCCACCCTGGGGTTCACATAAGAGACAAAGTTAAAGCCTTTCTTGGGTTCCCTCTCCTGCGAGGAGAAAAAGGGGCTCAGGTCCAGGTCTGGCCCTATAGGCCAGGAGAAAACCGCCGCCTGGAAGTTTTGTTTGAAGAGCATCTCCAATAACGTCCCCCATTCCACGATGTGAACTTCAGCGTCTATGCCGATGGCCCGGTAATATTGTGCAACCAGCATAGCAACCCGGGTCCTGAGCGGGTTTTCGCCATTGGCGGCTACGCTTATCTGAAGGGGTTCCCCGCCTTTCTCCAGCAGCCCATCTTTATCAACCCAACCTGCTTCGAGCAGGAGCCTCCGAGCCTGGACGGGGTCATAACGGGGGATGGGCGGGTCATCAGCCCCAAGGTATCCGGGGGGAAATGGCCCCCCTATCAGTACCCCTTCACCTCCCAGCACTTCCGCCAGGATATGCTTGCGGTCTAAGGCCAGGGAAAGAGCCTTGCGCACCTGGACATCCTCTAACACCGGGTCCTCATTGTTGAAAGCTATAAAGTAAAATTCCATAGAGGGGTAGCGGAATAACTGCAAAATCCTCTCCCCTTCCAGCAAAGCAGCCTCATCCGGTTCCAGGACAGCAAGGTCTATGTCCCCCTCCCTCAGGGCTTCTAACAGGGCCTCACGGGTTTTAAAACGGCGGTAAATCCATCTTTTCGCCCTTACGTCGCCACCGTGATAATCTCCAAAGCTTTCCAACACGCATCCGCTTTCATCCCAGCGCACAAGCCTGAAAGGGCCAGTACCAATGGCTTTTTGATGAGAGGGGATGGGAGCGGAAGCATAGATGTGTCGAGGCAATATCTTAACCAGGCCTAGCTCAGTAAGGAGTGGGCAATAGGGCTCCTTAAGCCGCACTATTACGGTGCGCTGGTCTGGTGTCTCTACACGCTCTACCAAGCCGGAATAAGCACTGAGGGGGCCGTTGTGTTCGGGGGAGAGGGCAGCTTCGAGGGAGAATTTCACATCCTCGGCTGTAAAGGGGACACCATCGTGCCAGTAGATTCCATCAGGGATGGTAAATGTCATCATCTTCCCCGAGGGGGCGACCCTGTAATCCTGAGCCAGTAAGGGGTTAAGGGAGAAACTCGCCTTAGGAAGGGTGAGCAAGCTTTCGTAAATAAGGTTTGACGGGGTGAGCATCTTCTCTGATTCAAGCGACCAGGGGTTAAGGTCACCCAGGGACCCGGTAAAGCCCTGGATTACCTGAACATCCGGGGTAAGGCGTGGGGGAGGGGTAGGGGTAGCGGTAGGGATAGGAGTAGATGTGGGCATAGGGGTGGGAGTTAGAGAAGGAATGGGGGAACTCGTCGGTGGAGGGGTTGGAGAGCTGCACGAAGCCACCAATGATATTATCACCAAGAAGACAAGGCATTGCTTCATAGCGCATCCTCTAGGAGGGCATCAAAGGATTAGAAATAATAGACGGCCCCATCCCTGGCCAACTCCACTGGCCCTCCGAAAGCTTTCCGGGCCTGGGCCAGCATCTCCTCAGGGTCAGCAAAGGGGTCAAAATGAGCCAGGATGAGCCTTTTAACTCTGCTGCGGTGAGCTATCTCTCCCGCCTGGGAAGCCGAGGAGTGCCCTTTGTAGGAGCCCGTGCTCTCATGAATCAGTATGTAAGCTCCTTTTGCCAGGCGTTCCAATGTCTCGCAAGGTTCCGTGTCCCCGGAATAGACAACGGCCCTACCCGAGACCTTAGAGCGTATCCGGAAGGCCAGGGTAGGGATGAGGTGCTTCACCGGGGTGGCAGTGACCTCAAAGTCGGCGTTCTCCATCACTTTCACCCCCTCCCTGGGGGCAACCGGATGGCATATAACCCCGGCGAAGCCTTCAAATTCCTTCCAATCCCAGACATCAAGCAGGTTGGACACGACCTGGCAGGCCTCTGAGGGGGCCCAAATATGGAAGGGGTCCCGTTTGCCAGCAAGCCACAACCCTTGAAGGAGGTAAGGCAGGCCATACAGGTGGTCGGGGTGGTGGTGGGAAAGCAGCATCCCCTTTACCGAGAGGGGGTCCACATTCGCCTTCATAAGGCGATGAAGGGGGCTGCCACCACAATCCACCAATATGGCCCCATCTTTTGTCCCCTCCAGGACCATATAGAAGCTGTCAAGCTGCGCATTAGGCATAGATGCAGTTGAACCCAGGAAGATGAACCTTGCGCTTTTAGCCATAGAACCGACCTGCCACCAAAGGGGTAAGGTTAGCCTCTATAAAAGCTGCTATCAACAGGAGAGGGAGGGCCACGAACAAGAGCACTTTCAGCCAATCAGCCAGAGAGAGAAGGAGTCTGTCCCTCAAGTCACGTCCGGCCTCAGGAGATACAGGAATTGCCCCGATACGCAAGGCTGTGGCTGCCGTGATGACAGCTGCTGGCACCTCGAAAATCCCGTGCGGGAGGACAAAAGCCATCAGGAAAATCCAAGGGTTCTGCCCCATAATGGCCACTTCCCCGAGGAAGAAGCCCACCATCCCCAGGTTCAGGATGATTACCATCGCAGGCATCAACCCCAGGGTTATAAGTGAAAGCAGGGAAGAGAGGGTGAGGCTCCGGAAGTTGTGCAGGAAGATAGCCTTGGTCTGCAAGGGAGGCAAGATGCCTAGGTTCAGCTCCCGCATCCTCTCCAATTTCGTATCAGGGTTAAAGTATCTGAGGAACTGAGGGGGGAGCGGGTAACGGAAAGCATAAATCACCCCTAGGAGCAGTCCTCCTATGGCTATTAAGCAAGTGAGGAGGAGGGCAAGCTTTATGTCCCTGAAGATAAGCATTAAGTCGTAGCGGTAAACCCGGGATAACGAGAACGGTTTTCCTTCCACTCCAGGCCGATGTACGAAGAGTTCATAAAGGCGCTTCAAAGGCCCACTCAGGTTGAACCTCTCTACCTGCCGTGTCAGGAGGTGTTCCCGGTTAAAGAGGGCCAATCCCATCCGCATAAGAAGCACTGCTACCATAACTAATGCTGCCACTACATACCACAGCACGCTGTAATGAGCCCAGAACATTATGATGCTTACACCTTGCACCACCAAGGCCATAGGGACTATGATGAAACTAGCCAGCAGGTTAGCTGCCCTTACGCTTGTGGCAGTGCTTGATATTACCACCGCTCCCGCTACCATAACCAGGGCCTCGCAGAAGGTGAGGATTACGACCTGAAGCAGAAGGAGAGGAGGGGGGGAATAGCCGGTGGAGAGGAAAAGCCCAATGACGTAGATGGCTATCTCGCAAAAGCTGGCTATCAGCGGGAGGAGGAGGGAGGCCAGGAACTTGCCCAGATAGAGCTCAACGTCGGACAGGGGAGAGGCCAGCAATGGCTCCAGACTCTGCCGTTCCTTCTCTCCTACAAATGATTCCAGCGCTATCACCAGGGAAAAGGTGATGGGGAAGAAGCCTACCACCATCAGCAGGAAAGGGTACATCCTTTCGGCGATGATATAAGCTCCGTACCGGGCCACAAAATCCCTAGCTAACTGAGCCGCTATGTCCATCAACCAGGGGAAGAAAATGGTCAGGATGGCAATGGGGGTCACAATCCGCCAATCACGCAAAGCGTCTTTCAATTCCCTCCTGGCAAGGGTCAGTATGAGGGGGAACGACTCTTTCCCCAGCCCCAGGAAATTCATAACTCCTCTCCTACAACCTTGAGGTAAACTTCCTCCAAAGTTTGCGGTATCTCCCGCAGGGACAAAACTTCCGCTCCCATTTCCGTAAGGGCTTTAATCAACCGGGGGTTAATCTCCTCAGGCTTCGCAGCCCGGTATTGCACCCACTTATCACCTGCTTCCAACACTCTGGCGTACCGGCCCACTATTTCAGCAATCCCATCAAAGGGCCGGGCCAACCTCAGCTCCTGCACCGGCGGCCCCAGGAAGCGGCGCTTTAGTTCACCCAACGTCCCTATAGCCACGATTTTGCCGTGGTTGATGATGGCAATCCGGTCGGAGAGGCTCTCAGCTTCATAGAGGTTATGGGTGCAAATTATGGCCGTGTGTCTATCCCGGCGCAGGTTAGCGATAGCCTCCCGCACTATCTTAGCGCTCTGGGGGTCCATAGCTGATGTGGGCTCATCCAAGAAGAGCACGGGAGGGTTATGGAGCATAGCCCGTACCAGGGCCAGCTTCTGCCGCATCCCCTTGGAATACTCTCCCAGGCGTTGATAGCGGAATTCCCAGAGGCCAAACCTCCGCAGTAACTGCTCTTTCCGTTCCGCCAGTTTCCTAGAAGGGATACGGTAAAGCTTTCCGAAGAATTCCAGATATTCCCAGGCATTCATCCTCAGGTAAAGCCCCGGAAACTCGGTCAAAAGCCCTACCGAGCGCCGGACTTCCCTGGCATCCCGCACCACATCATAGCCTGCTACCCTAGCCCTACCCCCTGACGGCATCAGCACCGAAGCCAGCATCCTGACAGTGGTCGTCTTACCCGCTCCGTTAGGCCCCAGCAGAGCCAGGATCTCCCCCTCTCTCACCGTAAAGGTGATTTCATCAACGGCTACTACGGAATCAAATCGCTTGCTCAAGGCTTCGGTTTCCACAATAGTAGAGGAGGCTGCAGGATGAGGGGTTTCCCTTTGTGTTTCCCCCAATGTGGAAAAGCCCTCTGTTGACATAGCTCACCCACTATGATATAACGTAGTCGTGGAAGGTTCAGTCTTCCTTACAGCGCTTTGCAAAGCTCGCACAAAACCTGCCCTCCGGAAGCCGGGCATAAAATGGAGGAAATCCCTAACTTCTACCACCACACTCAAGAATTATACCACTGGTAAAGGTTAAAATCAATTGGGAAAAAGGTACTATTTGGGCTTCGTTTTGTTTATATTTCTAACCGGGTGTATGGAGGCAAGGCCGCTCCCTGCAAATTCAAAACCCAGCCCAAGCCCCACGTTTACCCCTTCCCCAACAGCCACACCTCGGCCTACCGCTACTTCCACACCCACACCTTCGCCAACACCTACCTTCACCCCTGTGCCTACTCCTACACCTGCGCCAACGCCGTTGAAGCCTTCGGTCCTCCTCAGCCCGATGTCCCACGAATATCAACGGTGGAACAACTGTGGCCCTGCCACCTTGGGGATGGCCCTCAGTTATTACGGCTATCAGTTTGACCAATACTACCTGGCCCCCATCCTCAAGCCTGACCCTGAGGACAAGAATGTAAGCCCTGAGGAGATGGCAAGCTTTGCCCGGAGCCTGGGCTTGGGAGCAGTGGTCCGGGTCAACGGCACCATAACCGGAATGAAGCGACTTCTGTCCAATGGTTTCCCGGTAGTGGTGGAGCAATGGTTCATACCTCATCCTAACGATGAGATGGGCCATTATCGGGTACTGAGGGGTTACGATGATTCCCGAAAGGCGTTTATAGCCAATGACTCCTACAATGGACCAAAGGTATGGGTGCCTTATGGAGAGCTTGATGCCCTCTGGCGGGTGTTCAACCGCAAATATCTGGTCATCTACCGTCCCGAGGATGAAGCCCTGTTGAAGAGCGTGCTGGGGGAAGACTGGGATGAAAGGCTTATGTATGCCCGAGCATTGGAAAGAGCCCGCAAAGAGGTGGAACGTTCACCCGATGATGCATTTGCCTGGTTCAATATGGGTAACTCTTACCTGGGTCTGGAGGAGCCTGAGGAGGCCGTAGCCGCTTTCGAGAAGGCAATTTCCATCGGATTGCCCTGGCGGATGCTCTGGTACCAGTTTGGTCCCTTTGAAGCTTACCTGGCCACCGGACACTACGAGGAAGTGCTGCGCCTCTCGGAGAGCGTGCTTCGGAAAGCACCGAATTTAGAGGAACTTCACTTCTACCGGGGGATGGCTTATCGGGCCTTAGGGCGTGAGGATGAAGCCGAAGCAGAATTTCGCCTTGCCCTTAAGTACAACCCATCCTTCAAGCCTGCCCTTAAAGCCCGTAATAGCAAGAGGGGCGTTTCTTCGACGGCAACGAAGAGGAGGTAAAAAACTATGGGGCATAAGACCATCATCCTGCCCATCCGTGGTATGACCTGCGCCAGCTGCGCTTCCCACATCGAGAAAGCCCTGAGGGAACTCCCCAAGGTTCTCTCTGTCAACGTCAACCTGGGCCACAGAGCGGGCCACCATCGAATACAACCCTACTCTGGCTATAATCTCTATGGTAGCGGTGCTGGTCATCGCCTGTCCTTGTGCCCTGGGCCTGGCCACCCCTACGGCCCTGATGGTGGGCAGCGGTTCGGCCTGGTGGCCTTCGTGGGCGACGGCATCAACGATGCCCCGGCCCTGACCCAGGCCAACGTGGGCATCGCCATCGGTACTGGCACCGACATCGCCATCGAAGCCAGCGATGTGACTCTGGTGCGGGGAGAACTCACCGGGGTGGTGGAGGCGGTGAAGCTCTCCTGGGCCACCTTCCGTAAGATCAAGCAGAACCTGTTCTGGGCCTTCTTCTACAATTTAGTTATGATCCCGACGGCCGTGGTAGGCTGGATGCACCCGGTGCTGGCGGAAATCGCTATGGCGACCAGTTCGGTCACCGTAGTTACCAATGCCAATCGGTTGCGCAAGGTAGACATCCGGCCCTCTTACTTGCGGAGGGCGATAGGAGCCTGAGGTTTGTTTCCGATGGCGGCAAAGCCGTCATTGAAAACAAAAACGCTCTTGTTTACGAAATTGCACAAAAGGGGATTATTTCTTCGACGGCGACGAAGCCCCCGTCGAAGAAATAACTCTCCTTAAGCTAGACAACCTTTGCGGGTGGATTTCTCGGAATGGATACTGTGCTCAAGCGGTTAATCCTGACGCCGGAACAGGTGGAGGAAATCCTGAACCACGCCCGTGCCGAGGCCCCCAATGAGGCCTGTGGCCTCCTGGGAGGACGTGGGGAGAGGGTAAAGAAGGTCTACCCTCTCCCCAACGTCGAACGCAGTCCTGCCCGTTACCGGGCCGACCCCGAAGCTCAGTACCGGGCGATGATGGAGATTGAGGAGCGAGGCTGGGAAATTGTGGGCATCTATCATTCCCACCCTGCTTCCCCTGCCTATCCTTCGCCCACCGACTTGGAGCTGGCCTTCTACCCTGAGGCCCTGTACCTCATCATTTCCCTTGCCGAAGGCAACCAGCCCGCCCTAAGGGCATTTCGCCTCGAAGAAGGCAAAGCGGAAGAGGTGGAAGTGCAGATACTTTCCCTGGAGGAGTGAAGAAGTTGCAGGTGGTATTTTCTCACACGGGAGCTTCGCTCCCGTGTGAGAAAATACCCTCGCTCATATTAGATATATCGCCGCATCACCCAGACTATGCCCAACCCAACCAGGAGCAATCCCACACCGGGCAAAAGACCCGCCTGGGTTGGATGCCCCCTGCCCTGCTCCAACGCCGCCACCCGTGCCTCCAATGCGGC
>DRAO01000379.1 GCA_011041825.1 Chloroflexota bacterium | reverse complement strand
TTACAGAAGGCCTTGTTTGGCACTATGCCAATGTGAGTTATAAGTATATCTGAGGAGCAGGCGTTCTCTAACACCTTTTTGGTCTGCGCTAGAGAGCGCAGACTCCTCCCTGTTTGGCGGCTATGCCGATATGAGCGAAGCTATTTAGCTCAGAGCAATGAATGCGGGCGAGAGGAGGAGAAATGGCGAGGAAGAGGAAGAAAAAGAAGATAGGCCGCAATGACCCGTGCCCGTGTGGGAGCGGGAAGAAATACAAGCATTGTTGCCTGCCCAAGGAGAGAAAGGCCCGCCAGCATCCTCGGCCAGAACCTGTGCCTGAAGTGCCCAATGAGCCCATTTCGCCTGAAATCCCAGGCCTTCGCAAGCCAGAGGCGGGGTTAGAAAAGCCGTCTGCATCGGTAGAGCCTGAAGAGGCCGGTCCGCCTGAAATGGAGGGCTCTCATAAGCTGGAAGCTGAACCCGAAGAGCTCTTTACTCAGGAGGATCAGGAGCTATCTGCCGAGATTTATGATGCCCTGTGGGAAGAATTTGAGGAAGCCGATTACGAAGGCAGGATAGGCATATTCCGGCGGGCTTTGGACGAAGGCTTACTTGATGCGGAAATGGCCTTTGAAATGCTCTCCACCATCTACGATGAAGCCGTAGAGAGGGGCGAATGGGAGCGCTTTGAGTCCCTGCTATTGGAGTTGCGGAACAAGGCTCCCGAAGTATACGACCAGGATTCCGGCTTTTACACCCTCCGGCGCTTGGAAAAAGCTGTGAATCTGAGGGATTCGGAGGCCGTTGCCGAGCTGATTATGGAATTCGGCAGGGCTCCTCTTAAGGACGCTGATATGTTCTTTAAGGCTATAGACATCCTTATGTATCACGGTTATTCCAAGGCTCTTGTTGAAGCGATGACAGTCGCCTGGCCTGAAATCAGAGACAATTACGAGGGCGTCCTCGTGCCTTGGGCGGTAGATGAATTCCGTGACATCGCTTTTATCCTCACCATTTTCAACTATGTGGAAGAAGCCTCAGAGCCCAGGGCTGATGACCCCTCCTTGGTTGAGCATTTGAGCGTTTTTGCCGACGTTGACCAGGATAAGCTGGAGAGGGTGATCTCCGCTCTGGTGGGCAAAAGTGGGCGCACTTGGACGATGGAGGATTTCGTCAACGCAGATAATCTGGCGTCTGAATTGTTCTTCTTCTCCCTGGAATTTTTAGGAGAGCTGCGTCGGGAAAGAGGCGTCCCTTATAGCAAAGGGGAGTTGGGGAGAGTTCAGTTGACAGGATATTTCCTGGAGCGATTGGGTAAGAGGAAGAGAAAGGAGAAAAAGCAAAGACGGCTGCTTTTCCCGGAAGCACGGAGCTTTGACAGGTACATTGGGAAGTTGCTGCCTTTTGTATTCCCCCAACTCTACAAAGCCGGTTGCGCTGTGGAATTGGTGCCAGCCTGGGGGGAATTCTTGGTTAAGCAAGGACTGCTGACGGAGGAAGAAATCAGGGCGGGTATGCGGAAACTTCGCCCTCTGGCCGAGGCTTCGGTTAAGGTCTTGCATCGTTATCGGGCTGATCCAAGCCTGGTTAAAAACCTTCAGAAGGCGTGGGGATTGGAGGGATTTTAAACGATGGATTTGCCTTTACCGGCAAATCGGTGTATCATCTTTTGGGCAAGAATAGCAGAGGTATGTTAAATGACCCTGATCCTGGGCATCGAGACATCTTGTGATGAGACGGCGGCGGCGGTGGTGAAGGATGGGAGATCCATCCTCTCCAACGTGGTGGCCTCTCAGATTGAGATACACCGCCGCTACGGAGGCGTCTTCCCCGAGGTGGCCTCTCGCCAGCACATCCTCTCCATCACCCCGGTGGTGGAGCAGGCGCTACAGGATGCCGGGGTGAAGTGGGAGGATTTGGACGGCGTGGCGGTGACTTATGGCCCAGGACTGGCGGGGGCGCTTTTGGTGGGCGTCAACCTGGCGAAAGCCATTGCCTGGGCTAACGGATTGCCCTTCCTGGGCATAAACCACATCGAGGCTCACATCTACGCTAACTGGCTGGTGGGCGAGCCACCGTCCAGTTTCCCCCTTCTATGCCTGGTGGTGTCGGGTGGGCATACTTCCCTCATCCTTATGAAGGATCACGGCGAGTACAAGGAGCTGGGCCACACTCTGGATGACGCCGCAGGCGAGGCCTTCGACAAGGTGGCCCGGCTTCTAGGGCTGGAATTTCCCGGCGGTCCCGCTATTGAGCGAGAGGCCAAGCAGGGGAACCCTCGAGCCTTCAATTTCCCCCGGGCCTGGCTCAAAGGCACCTACAACTTCAGCTTCAGCGGCTTGAAGACGGCGGTGCTGCGGGAAGTGCAGAAGTACGACAAAAGCGCTTCTATGAAACCGGGCCACAGGGTTCCCCGCCACCTGCCGGTGGCCGACCTGGCAGCCAGCTTTCAGGAAGCGGTGGTGGACGTGCTTGTGGGCAAGACCCAGCAAGCAGCAGAGGCATATCAGGTCAAAGAGGTGCTCCTGGCAGGAGGCGTGGCTGCCAACGGGCTCCTGCGGGAGCGGATGAAGAAAGCCTTAAACGTGCCCGTCCGTTGGCCACCGCCTCACCTTTGTACCGATAATGCTGCGATGGTGGCAGCAGCAGGGTATTTTAACCTTATCAGAGGCGAGCACAGCAATTGGGACTTAGACGTGGTTCCGGGCCTTAAATTGGGATAGCAGTAGCGCTGCAAAAGCGTGGAGCTAAAGGCCAAGGGGTTGTCCAAATGCTTCTGGTAATAGATGTCGGGAACAGCGAGACGATGCTGGGCCTGTATGAGGGGGCCAATCTGGTGGCATGGTGGAAACTGACCACGGAAGCCCACCGCACAGCCGACGAATACACGGTGACCTTGGCTGCCCTCTTGAGTAGCAGAGGGGTGAAAGGTGATGCGATAAAGGGGATGGCCGTTGCGTGTGTGGTTCCTCCGCTGACCCCGGCGCTCAGGGAGATGGCCGAGAGGTTCTTAAAGCTCACCCCTGTAATAGTGGGACCCGGGGTCAGGACAGGCATCCGCATCCTCACCGATGACCCCAGGGAAGTAGGGCCCGACCGGGTGGCTTGTGCCGTAGCAGCGAGGAAACTTTACGGCGCTCCGGCCATCGTGGTGGATTTCGGGACGGCCCTGGTGTTTGATGTAATCTCGGCAAAAGGGGATTACATCGGCAACGCCATCGCCCCGGGAGTTGCCATAGCCGCCGAAGCCCTCTTCCATTACGCATCCCGGCTGCCTCGGGTTGAACTGATGGTGCCGCCCAGGATTATAGGCAAGAACACCGTTGCCAGCATCCAGGCAGGAACTATGTACGGATACATAAGCCTGGTGGAAGGGATGCTTTCCAGGTTGCTTAAGGAAGTGGGCAGAGATGCAGCGGTGGTGGCTACGGGGTCCTGGGCAGAGCTTTTTGCCCCTCACATACCGTTGATTGAGGAGGTTAACCCTTTCCTAAGTCTGGAGGGGCTGCGGCAAATTTACGAATTAAACGTCCATTGAGAAGCATCTCAATCCTATAGGGAGGCACTGGAGATGGTGGAAGAGTACCTCTTCCCTTCATCCGTGGGAGAAGCGCTCGATTGCCTGGAAAAATACGGGGGAGAAGCCCGCATAATTGCTGGGGGGACTGACCTGGTTCTTCAACTCAAGAGGGGAGGTGTAGAAGCCAGAGCATTGGTTGACATAACTCGTATCCCCGAACTTCGTGGCATCCGAGAGGAGGGCGATTACATCGTCGTGGGGGCGGCCACCACCCACACGGAAGTGGCCGAATCTCCCCTCATCCAGGCCAAGGCGAAAGTGCTGGCTATGGCCTGCAAGAGCATAGGCTCCCTGCAAATCCGCAATGTGGGCACCATTGGGGGCAACCTGGTCAATGCGATGCCTGCCGCCGACTCGGCCATCGCCCTTACGGCACTGGATGCTGAGGTCGAAGTGGTCAGCAAAGAAGGGAGCCGCTGGGTGCCGATATCCAGGTTCCATCAGGGGGTGGGGAGATGCTGTGTGGACGCCACCCGTGAACTGGTGCGGGCCGTGCGCTTTAAACCTTTATGCGATAACGAAGGTTCGGCCTTCAAAAGGCTGGCCCGCCGCAAGGCCCTTATCCTCCCCATCCTCAACGTGGGTGTGGTGGTGGGATGGGAGGATGGGCACTTCACCAGAGCGGCAATCGCCATAGGGCCGGTGGCTCCGGTGCCCTTCAGGGCCAAGAAGGCCGAGGATGTTCTGATAGGGGCTCCTGTTTCCAGGGAGAGCGTGGAGAAGGCGGCTTGGGCGGCGTTTGAAGAAGCCCGGCCCCGTTCCAGCCTGCTGCGGGGTTCCGCCGAATACCGCAAAGAGATGGTGCAGGTATTGGTGAGGCGGGCCCTGATGGAGGCCGCTGGGATATAATTTTTGGGTGGCGAACCCTTCAATCATTGTGGGGAGGATGGCACTATGCCGCAGGTTAGCTTTATCCTCAACGGCGAATGGGTTTCGGTGGAAGTGGAGCCTTGCGAGACCTTAGCCGAGGTTTTGCGCAATAAGCTGGGCCTTACGGGCACCAAGATTGGGTGTGAGGAGGGGGAGTGCGGAGCTTGTACGGTGATTGTGGATGGGAAGGCGGTGACCTCGTGCATCTACCCGGCGATGAAGGTGGAAGGCGCCCGGGTGGAGACGATTGAAGGCCTCTCTAAGGGCGGCCAGCTCCACCCGATACAGCAGGCTTTCATCGAACATTTTGCCGCCCAGTGCGGCTACTGCACTCCGGGGTTCATAATGTCCGCCAAGGCGCTGTTAGATAAGAACCCGCATCCTTCGGAAGAGGAAATCAAAGAAGCCATTGCCGGAAACCTCTGCCGGTGCACGGGGTATTATCAAATTATAGAGGCCATAAAAGCGGCGGCAGAGAAGCTGTAGAGGCGATTTGGGCGGCATTCTCATCACCGCTCAAAGCTTACTTTTTCCCTTGCCGGTGCTTCTCCAAGAAGTAAAGTCCCATAGCGTAAATCATACCCGCCACAGGGATGGCGAACACGAAGCCCCAGAACCCGATGAGTTTAACCCCTATCAAAATGCTCAGGATAACCAGCATTGCTGGCATCCCTGTGGCTTCGCTTACTATTTTAGGGAGCAGGAATCTAACCAGAACTTGCTGATAGAGGGCCAGGCTTATGAGAACCCACAGGGCTTCGCCCGGCTGCTGGAAGAGGGTGATGAGCGGGGGAAGGAACATAGCCACCGGGTCGCCCAGATAGGGTATCATCGTCATAAGGCCACAGAAAGCGCCGATCACCAGGGCGAAGTTAAGGCCCGCTATCTGCATAGCTGTGGCGACGCCTAATCCGTAGAGAACTGCCACCAGAGCTTCTCCCCGTACATAGGCGCCAAATATGCGCTGGAAATGGGAAAAGGCATATTGGGCCTCATCGTGAATCTCCGGGGGGATAAGTTGCCATATAAGGGCGGAGATTTTCTTCTGCTCCAGCATCATATAGAAGCTTAAGGTCAAAACCAGGAAGGCCTTTGTCAGGGTGGAAGCCACCCCCGCAGCTAAGTTGAGGGCAAACTGAACCACATTAGTCCCCAGGTTCTGGGCCTGGCGGATGAGTTCCGGGGATTGGGCTAAGGAGACCAGGTCAATTTGGACGTTAAATCGGGCTAGGGTTTGCTGAAGGCTCATAAGCAATTCCGGAGTTTTGCGGATGTATTCCGGCAGCTTGGCCCCCAATTGAATGGACTGCTGAACCGTAGAAGGTAGGAACAAAGCCCCGCTTAAGCTGACCAGCGTTAGCAGTGCGAGGTAAACCAAAGCCACCGCTGCTCCGTGAGGGAGATGGAAGCCGCTTATCCTCCGCACCAGGGCGGATTTATTCCAGCCCTTGGGGAGAGGAAGGTGCTGAATGGGAAGAGGGGAGGTGGTCAGCCAGTGCACCACCGGCTCCAAAATGAAAGTGATAAGCCAGGCCAGAGCCAGCATAAGGATAATCTCGCTTAGCCAGCTTAGAAGCTGCCAGATTTTCTCCACCAGGTAAAGAGCAGCTATTATGCTCAGGAATATCACGAGCAGCTTGAAAGCTCTCTCTGACAATGTTTCCTCCCTGGCGTTACCCCTTGCTCTTTTAATGTATACTATACCACAAGATAATGTAAAGGCAAAAGCGTTAGGAGAATTCTTCGGTTTTCCCAATTCCACCACGGGTGACCACAGGCCCCATCACTTCTCGCAAGACCTTGATGGCGGCCTTGCCGGTGCAATGGCACCCTGTAATGCGCTTTACCCCGATGAGCTTCAATTCCTCTGCCACCTGGCGTATCTTGCGAGGGCGTAGGCCCATAAGGTGCAACCCGCCCAGGATGATGTCCGGTGATTTCCCCGTAATCTGAACGGAGCGCCTGGCCAATTCCACGATACCCGGGTGCGCACATCCCACCAGCATAAGGAGCCCCTTTGGGGTTTGAGCCAGCAGGGCCATCTCGGGCACCTTCGTCCCAATCGGCCCTGTCAACCATACCCTTTCTCCCAGGATTAGGGGTTCTCGGACATCATTAAGGGTGGAGAGGAGTTGCCAGGAGGCCTTTAAATCCGGAGGGATAGGGCCAGGTGCATAGAGGGAGATGCCGGGGGCGTGGATGAGCAATTCCTCCACACCACCGTAATGGTCTTGGTGCAAGTGGGAAATCACCACTGCATCTATCTCCCGGAGGTTGACCTTGAGGGATTTTAAAACCGCCTCTGGGAGATGGGGGCCTGTGTCGAACAAGATGCGTTTCCCCTCAACCTCCAGCAAGGCTGAGAAACCCCACCCAGCTTTGAAGCGCTTGTCGTGGGAAAAGTTATCGAAAAGGATAGATACACGGACTGCAGAGCCGCCGCTCATAAGGGTGTTGGAACTCCTCTTCTCTCTCTCTCTGGCCCCACCGTGGGGTGAAAAAGGAGAAAAGGGAATGTTTTTGTGGGCAACGGCGGAGCCGGTAGCGCCGCATTTAACCGTGGTTGGCGATGTTGCCCCTTGGCATAAACGCCAACGGAGGGGAGGGCCGGGAGCTCAAAGCTCCCGGCCGAGCAGAGAAAGGGCGCTGGAAGCGCCCTAGCTAGCCCGCCTTTGGCGGGCTTTCACTGCTCAGGCCGGGGCTTTTAGCCCCGGCTTATGTTTCCCAGCAGCGGTTTCGCCGCTGCCTCGAAAACCTCCCTGAGATTTGTTGATTTCTAAACGATTTGTGAACGATTGCCTGTCACAATTATAGCACAAAACCCTGGAGGAATCCAATGAGCGATGGTTAGCGTATCAAGTTTGGGACAAGGTCGCTGTAGTTCCCCCAAGAGATAGCTGATGCGCATACTGTTTCTTGTATGATTTGGCGTTGTTAGCTACAAGATGTAGGAGGGAAAAGCCACAGTTGACCAGGGCGTTCATTATGGGCAAACGCAGGCCTCTTTTTCGGCCCTATTACGGAGCTTAGAGGCCGGTTTCAGCTACCTGTATGTCCCCAACGTGATACGCTCACCGTTCGTGGATTGAGTCTGTGAGAGTGTTGAAAAAGTGCCACGCTGTTCTTGCTCAAATGGTTCCCTCCGGCAAGGGCAGGCTAAAAAGCATTTTTTGAAGTGTTTTCTTGTGCGGGGGCGAAGCCCCCGCACAAGAAAACACCCACTTTTTCTATCCCTAGCCTGCGGAGTAGTTTCCAACCTCGGAGTTTTCAACACCCTCGAGTCTGTTTCCTTTGTACTAATTATGAAATTGTGGTAAAATAGTGGGTGGCTGGTAGCGCTACAAATAGCGTGGAGCCATTGTATATG
>DRAO01000278.1 GCA_011041825.1 Chloroflexota bacterium | reverse complement strand
TGAGCGGCCTGACCAGGAGCCCTTACTGAGTGCAAAAGATATAGACGATAACTTTCCCATTGCCCTGGTTCCTCGTTATGCTTCTGAAAAACATGTTTCCCTTGATTTGGAAGCTATCCGTGAGCGAATCATCCGAGACCCCATTGCTGGAGCAAAGATGCTGAGCGAGTACTTAGCAGCACGACCTGAATGGGCAGCCAAACGGGCCGAGGTAGACCTGAAACGGGCTGAATTAGAACACATACAACACGAGTTGGAAATTTTCGGTCCCAGCCAAGATAATAAAGCTGCCAAGAACCGTGTCATTTTTTTCTTACTTCAAACTACCCTAGAAATAGAGCGTGGTCTCCTTCGTAAGTAGAAATGCTTACAAACTATGTTATCATAGATGCCAGCGTGGTCCTTAAGTGGAGAGTGGACAAAGAGCCTCTTGCTATGCCGTCAGGTTCTCACCCCTAATTTACCCCGGCCAGGAGGTCACGACCTGCCTCTTCCCACCCCGGATGAATGGGAGCAGGTTAAAAAGCCCCTCTGTCTACGCTGGAGAGCATAGACCCTTCCCAATTATGCGAGAAAATACAAAACAACCCCTTTGACACTGCTTATGTTCTGTGTTAGAATGCCTGGTAGCTCTATAAGTTGGGAGGTTGATAATTTGCATAATCAATCTGCTTTCCTATCGCTGCTCCTCATAACCGGGCTGGCGGCATTGGTGCCACCTCTTGCCGCTAAGCTACGCAGGCTCCGGGTCCCTATTGTCATCGGTGAAATCCTGGCCGGGATGCTCATCGGTAAAAGTGGGCTGAACTTGGTGGAATCCACCCCTGCCCTCGAGTTCCTGGCCGAGTTTGGGTTCGTGTTCCTGATGTTCCTCTCGGGGCTGGAGGTGGACCTGAATGCCCTGGCCTGGTATAGCCCTTCGAGAGAAAGCAGGCCCTTCCGGCGTGAACCACTGTGCCTGGCCCTGGTGAGCTTCATCCTGACGCTGGCCAGCGCTTTCGCCATATCCTTTGGCCTGGTGAAGCTAGGGCTGGTGCAGAACCCCTTTATCCTGGGGCTCATCCTCAGCACCACCTCCCTGGGCATCGTGGTCCCGGTGCTGAAAGAGCGAAGCCTCATCGTCACCCCCTATGGCCAGCTTATGCTCCTGGCTGCCCTCATAGCCGATTTCGTCACCCTGATGCTCCTGAGCATAGCTTTCGGCATCTTGCGGAAAGGCTTCACGTTGGATTTGATGCTGTTCCTGGTGCTGATGGCTTTCTTCGCTATAGCCCTGCGGGTAGGATTCCTGGCAAGCAAAGCGCCGAAGTTGAAGAAGCTGATGGAGGAACTTTCCACGGCCACAGCCCAGATGCAGGTCCGGGGTGCCATAGCCCTTATGGTGGCCTGGGTAGCGCTGGCTTATGCGCTGGGCATCGAGGTCATCTTAGGCGCTTTCCTGGCGGGTGTGATTGTCAGCATCATAACAGGTCCGGAGGAATCGGCCCTCCGGGAGAAGCTCGATGCACTGGGGTTCGGCTTCTTCATCCCCATCTTCTTCATCACCGTGGGCAGCCGGTTTGACCTGAGGGTGCTCATAAGCTCAGGCAAGGCTCTGGTCCTGCTGTTTCTCCTTCTCCTAACCGCTTATGGGGTTAAGGTGATACCATCCCTGTTGTTTAAGCTGGCTTTCTCCTGGCGGGAAAGCATCGCTGCCGGGTTCCTGCTCTCCTCCCGCCTCTCCCTCATCATTGCAGCTTCGGCCCTGGCGCTGGAGCTGGGGGTGATAAGCGAAGCTGTGAATGCCGCCATACTCCTGGTAGCAGTGGTCACCTGCACGCTCTCCCCGGTGTTGTTTAATCGCCTGGGCCCGCCCTTGCCGGAAGCCCGGCGCCGTGGGGTTATCATCGTGGGGATGGACCAATTCACGGGACTCCTGGTCGAACGGCTGGCTAAGGATGGGGAAAAGGTCACGGTGCTAGGGTGCAAGGGTGAGGAGAAATGGATTCCCTATTGCCAAAAGGCGGAAATCGTGATGGCTGGAGACACCGATGAAAAGACCCTGGCAAGAGCGGGAGCCTCCCAGGTGGCGGCGATAGTAGTAGCCCTGGATGACCCGCGGTCCCTTTTAGAAGTATGCCGAGTGGCCAAGGAGCGCTTCGGCATCCCGGTTATAGTGGCTCGGACGGATGACTCAACGGTTATGGAGCAATTGAAAGCCCTAGGGGTGCGGGTGATACAGCCCGCCCTTGCCACCGCTATAGCCCTGGAGGGAGCCCTCCGCTTTCCCTCGGCCTTCGATATGCTGGCTGATCACGGCGATAACGTGGAGATAGGCGAAGCCATCCTCCGTAACCCCCGGCTTGATGGGCTTCCCTTAAGGAGGGTGCAACTCCCAGGCAATGCGCTGGTGCTGGGCATCCGCCGGAAAGGGGAGGTGATAATCCCCCATGGCGATACCGTCCTCCGGCGTGGCGACCTGGTTATGCTCGTGGGCAACCCTGAATCTCTGAAGGGGGCTAAGGCGATGCTCGAAGGGCCAGGCTTTTAGCTCTGTTTTCGCAACAAGGAAAGGACCGGGCTAAGTGTGGGAGGACAACTATGCCTTGTGCGCTTATCTTGATGGCGGAAACCGGAGGAGGACACCGCAGTGCTTCCATTGCCCTGAAGGAAGCCTTTGAAGTCCTCTACCCCGGAGAATGGGATGTCCACTTCATTGAGATTTTCGCCCAGATACTCCCTTTCCCCCTTAACAGAGCAGGGAGCATCTATCGGCCTATGGTCGCCTATACCCCCTTCATCTGGTCCACCCTGTGGCGGATGGGTGAAAAACCCTTCGTGCAGGAGATGGTGGAGATATGCTTCAGTCCCTTTGCCAAGGGCGCTTTGCTGAGGTTTCTGGATTATTACAGACCGGAGCTTGTCATCTCCGTGCACCAATTGGCAAATCACGTGCCGGTGGGGGTTTTCAGGAAAGCTGGCTGGGACGGGGCTTTCGTGACGGTGGTGACGGACCTCGTGACTTTGCATACGCTGTGGTTTAACCCCAATGTGGATTTATGCATCGTGCCCACGGAGGAAGCAAAGACCAAGGCCATCAAAGCGGGCATCCCCCGGCAGAAAGTGCGGCTCCTCGGCTTCCCCCTGAGCCGGCGGTTCCGGCCTGCGGAGGACAAGGAAGCCATCCGCAGGAAATTAGGGCTTCAAGGGGGGATAACTACCGGGCTGCTGGTGGGAGGCGGGGAGGGGATGGGCCGGCTATTCAAAGTCGCCTGTGCCATCAACGAAGCAACCTTGCCCATCCAACTCCTGGCCGTAGCCGGGAGGAACAGAAGCCTCCGAAACCGGCTGGAATCCCTGAATTGGAATATCCCCCACAAGGTCTATGGATTTGTGGATAATATGGACCAGCTTATGCAGGCTTCCGACTTCATCATCACCAAAGCCGGCCCCGGCACCATCTGTGAAGCTATGGCGGTGGGGCTGCCCATCCTGCTCATTGACTTCGTGCCGGGCCAGGAAGAGGGTAATGTTGAGTTCGTGGAAAGGCAAGGGGTAGGGGTTTTTGCGCCTTCCCCTTCGGAAGCCGTGAGGGTGCTCAAGAGGTGGCTTTCCCACCCTCAGGAAATCCAGGACATCCGGCAGAGGGCTCCAGGATTGGTGAAGGTCGAGGCAAGCTTGGACATAGTTGCCGCTGCGGTAGAGGTAGTGTATAATAGGCAAAATAAAAGAGAAAAACAGGAAAAAGGGGAGAAGGATGCCGTACCTCTTGGTGTTAATTCTCGATGATACAACCAAATTGAGGGAGCTATTGGAGGCCTGGGAACAGGCTGGAGTGCCAGGCATCACCATCCTCCACAGCGTGGGGTTCCAGCGAGCCAAGGGATTCCTGGGCCGTGATGACATCCCCTTCACCGCCACCTTGCGTGACCTGCTTCACGCTGAAGAGGTGCACAACCGCACCCTCTTCTCAGTCATCGGGGATGAGGAAACCCTAGAGAGGGCAATTCAAGCTGCCGGGCGTGTGATAGGCGATTTCTCGGCCCCCAACACCGGCATCCTCTTCACCATCCCCCTGAGCACCGCTCTGGGCCTGAGGAAGAAGCCTGCTCCGGGCAAGCCCAAGGCCCCTGAAGGGCCGCCTGTGCACATCCGCAAGAAGCCTTTCCGCCAGCTCGTATCCGAGGTGCAGGAGAGGTTGAGCCTCAAACCCACCATTGTCCTTGAGACCGACCCCCTGGAAGTCATAGTCCGCAAGGTGGTCAAGGAGCCGGAAATCCGCACCCTCTGTGTGGTAAATGAGGAAAACGTGCTGGTAGGGCTCATCCCCTTCCATAACCTCTTCGAAGAGGTCCTTTTCCACGTGCTTCCCGAGGAAGGCTTGACGGGGGCTGTGGAACTGAAAGATGTAGAGGCCCTGGCAGGGAGGTTAAGGGCCAGAGTGGCAAGGGATTATATGTCACCTCCAGTGTGGGTTAAACCTTATGAGACGATGCTGGAGGCTTTCAGGAGGATGAAGGAGGCAAAGGTAGATGGTTTGCCCATTGTAGATGAGGAGCTTCACGTCATCGGTTACCTGAGCCTGATGGGATTGCTTCAGATGTGGATTGAATAGGGAGGAACGCCGATGCTGCACTTCTGGGGAGCTATAGCCATCTTCGCCATTTCCTACATCCTCATCATCACCGAAAGGGTTCACCGCACCATAGCCGCCCTGGTCGGAGGGATGTTCATCATAATCCTGGGCATAACTCCTCAGGAAGAAGCTTTCAAAGCCATTGACCTGAACGTGGTCTTCCTCCTGGTAGGGATGATGGTGATTTCCGAGATAACGGGGCGCACAGGGCTCTTTCAATGGCTGGCTGTGAAGGCGGTTAAGCTGGTGCGAGGCAAGCCCTTCCTCATATTGGTGGTCTTCTCCACCCTGACAGCCCTCCTCTCCACCGTCCTCGCTAATGTGACGGTAGTCGTCATAATGACGCCTCTCATCCTGTTCATATGCGACCACCTGCGGGTCAACCCCTTTCCCTACCTCATAACTCAGGTTCTGGCCTCCAACATAGGGGGTACAGCGACCTTAATCGGCGACCCGCCTAACTTGTTGATAGGAAGTGCGGCGGGGCTGGATTTTATGGATTTTGTGTGGAACCTGGGGCCTATCACCGTGCTCATATTCATCGCCTTCATTGCCACCGCCTATTTCCTCTTCCGGGATGAGCTGAAGATAGACCCGGAAGGGTGGAATGATGTGTTGGCTATGGATGAACGGGAACTGGTGCGGGATAAAAGGCTGTTCCAACAGGCATTGTTGATACTGTGCCTCGTGCTGGTCGGCTTCTTCCTCCAGGGGCTCCTGCACCTGGAGGCAGCCACCATCGCCCTTACGGGGGCTGCCCTGTTGTTGCTATTAAGCAGGGAAGAACCCCACAATATCTTCAAAGAAGTAGAGTGGAACACAATCTTCTTCTTCATCGGCCTGTTTGTGCTGGTAGAGTCGCTCGTATATGTGGGGGCAATCAAGAAGCTGGCCTCCTGGATGTTAAGTGTAACCCATAGCAACCTGCACGTAACGTCTTTTGCTATCCTCTGGCTCTCAGGGGTGGTATCGGGCATCATAGACAACATCCCCTACACCGCAACGATGATACCCCTGGTGCAGGAATTAGGGCAGGTTATGCGGGTGGAGCCTATCTGGTGGTCATTGGCGCTTGGGGCTTGCCTGGGAGGCAATGCCACCCTTGTCGGCTCGGCGGCAAACGTGGTGGTGGCATCCATTGCTGAGAGGGCAGGGTATCCCATCACCTTCCGTAAATTTCTCATTTATGGCGCTTTGATAACCTTTGAATCCCTGTTCCTGAGCACCATCTACATCTGGCTGCGCTATTTGTAGGAGTTGTGAATCTCCTAAAAATTGGGGAAGGATGCCACCTCTTCCCCACCTTAATTAACCTGGGGAATAGTTCCCCCTTTGTATGGACTTTTGCAAGAGATTATAATACACCGGCAGGATAGAGGGGTAAGCGTATGGATTACACGGCCATACTTAAGCGGGGTCTGGATATAACCATTAAGCATAAGGCGTTGTGGGTGTTTGGTTTCCTCGTGGCCCTCACGGAGGCAACAAGCTCCATAAATGCCCGAATCCCTCGTTTTACTGAATTTGTGAAGCCCGAAGCCCTTTCCCGAACCCAGGCGATGATGTTAGGGTATGTGACGGTGCTATTGTGCTGTCTCGTGCTTTTCATCGCCTTAATTCTAACCGTCCTGAGTTACATAGGCCACACTGCCCTCATTGGAATGGTAAAGGAGATCGAAGGCGGGGGAACCCCCGGCGTAAGGGGAGGGTTCCAGGAGGGTTTTTCGAGGGAGGCTTTTAAGCTTTTCCTCCTGGATTTGATGCTGGGCATACCTCTGAGCATAATAGCCATAGGCGGGCTGGCCGTGGTGGCCGGGCCTTTCCTGCTGGGGCTGTTGGTTGAGCGGAAGCCAGCCTTTGTAGGGGGCATCCTGGTGAGCGGAGTGCTCTTCCTGGGTTTCGTCTTGGTGATGATGGTGTTGAGCGCCGCTGCGAGGTTTCTCGCCACCTTTGCCTGGAGGGAATGCGTGATTGGTAAAAAGGGCCTGGTCGAAAGCCTCACTGGAGGGTTCCGGGTGATCCGGAACAACCTCAAGGACGCCGGGATTATGTGGCTGCTCCTCCTCGGCATCGGCATCGGTTGGGGGTTGGTTTCCCTCCCCCTGAACTTTATCCTGCTGTTTATAGCCGTGGGAGGCGGGGGAACTGTCTGGGCCTTCTTCCACCTGCTCAAACTACGGGTGATCAGCTGGATAGCAGGGGGCCTGGTGGGGATGGTGCTTCTCGTCATCCCCTCGGCCTTCATCAATGGCCTGTATCAGGTTTTCACCTCTTCAACGTGGACGCTAACTTACCTGGAGCTTATGGGCCGGGGTCAGAATCCAGGCGGTTACCCATCTTGAGTTGACTATAAAGCTGTTCTCAAGTATCATTGTTGTGAGCGAACGCAAAATGGGGGCGCAGCGGTTGGGCACGGCGGCGCCGTGCCCCAACTGCCGGGGGTTTAAGGGGTGCCCCCCTTAATTGCAAACTTCTTTCAGTGAAGTTTTGCAACTTTACGGAGGGTGTTGAAAAAGTGCCATTCTCATTTTGTTCGATTAGCTCCCGGGGGCAGGTTTAACCCCGGAGTTTTTCAACACCCTCACTTTACGGGAATTTCACTTTTGCCCTGAACACGAGGTTCAGGGCGATTAAAGAGGCTGAGGCTCCGCCAACACAAGGTTGGCGGTATCCTGATACCCCCGCCCTTGTGGCGGGGGAGCATCAGAAAGCCTCGGAACCCAGCACCTTGTGTGCTGGGGTGCAGAATCTCATGCTCTGAGAAAAGCGCCGATTTGTTTGGCAGAAAAAGTGTCAGGTGCCTAGTTTGAAGACCAAGAGAGGGCCAAAGTGATTCGGAAGCATCAATTAAGCAGAAGACTGATTTTGGTCTGTCTGGTAGCTCTGGCAGCCTTGGGAACCCTGGGTCGGGCGAGAGCTGCTCCTCCTCCCCAGGTTCCGGGGGCATCCATAAGCTCCCCCCGGGATAACGCCATAGTCCGAGGCCAGGTGGTGATCCAAGGCACAGCTAACATCTCCGACTTCTGGAAGTACGAACTCCATTATTCCCCGGAGCCGGTCTCCGGCGACCAATGGTTCCCTATCACCGGGGTCGTTGAGACCCCGGTGGTGGACGGAGTTTTGGGGGTGTGGGATACCACCAAAGTGCCGGATGGGAGCTACAGCATCCGCCTGCGGGTAGCCCGGCGGGATGGCAATTATGTGGAGGTTTTCGTGCGGGGCATCACCGTTGCCAACACCAAACCCACCGAAAC
>DRAO01000170.1 GCA_011041825.1 Chloroflexota bacterium | reverse complement strand
CCTCAGCCGGTTTTCAACCGGCTTTAAGGCTTCTCAGCCGGGTGATTCATCGCCCGGCGGGTGGGCTGCGTAAATCTGCTTCAGGGGAGCAAGTCAAAAGTGTCGGGTAGCTAGACCCTTTCTCAACCCCCAAAGTGCCCGGCAGCTACCCCTTCTTCCTTAAAAAATCCGCTATCATTATATCCTAATATTCCACTTTGTTCAACTGGCTGGGGAAAAGGGGGGTGTTGAGATTGGGGTGATTTGACTAAGATGCTCATTCATGTTATAATGTTTCCAGCTTAGGTGACTATAGTTAATCGAAAACACACAGTGGTCGATGGCCTGAGGCTATCGGCCCTTATTTTAAAGGGGGATGGACAGGGTGGTCTATCCGCTTTCAGTTGTTAAAGAGAGAGACAGGCCTCTTTTGGAGAAAGTAATAAAAGGTCTTGGATTTGTAGCTGACATCTCTAAGGCGGATGCTTTTGTCTATTACCCTTCTTCCGATGGCTCGGCCATTATAATTGCGCACGCCCGTCCCCATTCCCTATCCCCTCTTTATCAGGAAGATTTGACCGGGCACAGAGTTACGCCTTCCGAAAGGCCCCTTGTGTTTAAAGCTCTACACAGAAGAGGGTGTTGGAGGAAACAATGCTTCCTCCTTTCGGGTGAAGCCCCTATCATTCAGGAGAGTTACTCTATATGGAATGGGAAGGGCAGGATCATCGGGGTTCTCTCGTTTGAATCTAACCTCCTGGAATATGAGAGGCGCAGAAGGCGGAGTTCAGTGTTCCAATCGGCCCTTTACCAGCTTCACGAGATGGCCCGTCGGGGCCTGCTGGAAAAGGCCGCTGCTTTCTCCCCGGTGGGGGAACAAGACGGAATACTCATCGTAGATGAACAGGGGTACATAAGGTATATAAGTGGGGTGGCGGCCAACCTGTACCGGAAGGTTGGCTACCTGTGGGACCTGCGGGGAAAGTCTCTCTCGGAACTCTCTTCCGTGGATCAGCATTTGCTTAAGGCGGCTTTAGTTGAAGGTAGCTTTATCGAAGAAGAAGCCCCTGAAGGCAAGAACATCTGGGTGAGGAAGGTCTTGCCCTTGTATGAGCAGCCTTCCCGATGGCGGGAAAGCCTATCCCCTCTCCTGGGGAAGCCACGGATACGGCTAACTGGGGCTATAATGGTTATCCACGATGCCACTGAGGAGCGCCGCAAGGAGCAGGAATTGAAGGTCAAGACAGCAATGATAAAAGAAATACACCACCGTATCAAGAACAACCTCCAGACTGTAGCTGCTCTCTTGCGGCTTCAAGCCAGGAGGGTCTCTTCCGAGGAAGCCAGGTCGGCCTTGAAGGATAGCGTCCATCGCATCCTAAGTATGGCCGTGATCCACGAGTTCTTATCCGAGCATGATTCGGGTTTCATAAACATCCGGGAAATTTGCAGGCGGATTATGGACCAGGCCCGGGAAGGGATGCTTACCCCTGATAAATGCATCTCTATGGAGCTCTACGGTCCTGATATAGACCTGCCATCCGAGCAAGCCACAGCTTGCGCCCTGGTGATCAATGAATTGCTGCAAAACGCCCTGGAGCACGGTTACCGGGATAGGACAACCGGTACCATCACGGTGCGTTTAGAGGATTTGGATGATAAAATAAGGATAATTGTGCACGATGATGGGAGAGGCCTCCCGGAAGGTTTTGACCCAACCCGAGCGGATAGCCTGGGGCTGCGGATAGTGCGCACTTTGGTTCAGGACGACCTCCACGGTGAATTTCGCCTGGAAAGCATGGACGGCAAAGGGGTATCTGCGACTGTAACTTTCCCTAAGGCCAGGAAATAGCCGGTGCCTGAATCAATGTATTTAGCTCAACAACCTTGCCACCCAAAAACAGGCTGAAAAAGCTCCCCTCTTCATCTCAGGATGGAGGGCTTCGGCCAAACAAGATTGAAATCCTTTAGGGGGTAGGGAAAGTGAGGAGGACCAGGATCATAATAGCCGATGACGAATCCATCATAAGGATGGACCTGAAGGAGATGCTCACTAATTTGGGTTACCTTGTGATAGGAGAAGTGGGAGATGGACGCAGTGCTGTCAACTTAGCCCGGGAGCTTAAGCCTGACCTTGTGATAATGGATATAAAAATGCCAGATATGGACGGTATAGAGGCTGCCCGCATCCTCACCGAGGAGGATATAGCCCCGGTTATCCTGCTTACTGCTTACAGCCAACGAGAACTTATCGAACGAGCGAAGGAAGCCGGAGTGGTAGCCTATCTGGTAAAGCCTTTCCGGGAGTCTGACTTGGCCCCGGCCATAGAGATAGCTCTGGCTCGCTTTGAGGAGTTCAGAGCCGTAAAGAAGGAAACGGAGGACCTCAGGGAGGCCTTGGAAACCCGCAAGTTGGTGGAGAGGGCTAAGGGAATACTTATGGATACTCAAGGGCTCTCCGAGGCCGAAGCTTTCCGTCGCATTCAGAAAATGAGTATGAACACCCGCAAGCCTATGAAAGAGGTAGCTGAGGCCATCATCCTGGCCTACGAGACAGCCAGACAGCAGCTTTAACGCTCTTACTTCCCCCTCCTCAGCCTCCTTGATTCTGGGAATCCAGATAGCTTTGCAATATCACAGCAGCAGCGGCGGCGTCAATGCGAGACCGCCGTGCATACCCATTGTAGCCTGCCTCCTTGAGTAAAACATCAGCCTCGGCAGTGGAGAAACGCTCATCCCACCGCACTAGCTTCACTTTCAGGGCAGCCTCTTTCAAAGCTTTCTCCAGGCAAGCGATAAACCTTTCCACCTCCTTCGCTTGCTCTCCTTCTTCACCCCTTAATGTAAGTGGAAAGCCAACCACCAATGTATCCACATCCCAGTGGGATATAAACTCCACCAGTTTCTCCACAGCCTTCCCTTCATCCTCAGCCTCCACTACACCCCTGGGAGATGCCAGCGTTCTGCCTGGGTCACTTAAAGCTATACCTATGCGCTTTTCGCCTACATCCACTGCCATAATCCTCTTCACTCCTCTGCCTCCAACCTGATATTTATTCGGAAGGGCAACCAAGGCATACGATTAAACCAATCGGGGGATATCGCCACCTCGGGTTCTTTTCGCAAAGGTAAGGCTCGAAGTTTCTCCTGGGCTTTTTCGAGGGGGAGGCCTCGTATCCTATCCCGTATTGAATTCACATCTATGCTGGCCAACACGGGTCCCATAACCCTAAGGTTAACCGTATATCTGCCTTCCTCTCCTTTCTGAGCTTCCACAACTTCGAAGCTTAACTTTTCCTCAACCATCTCGTATCCTTCAGGCACTTTGTCCTGCATTAAGTAAGTGGCAAGAGCCCTCAGGTCGTCCCTGTTTACTGTAAGCCCCAGGGCCACGGCTTTGAGCTCCAGGCTTAATTCATCTGCTACTTCATCTACAAAATGGTCATAACTTTCACCCGTGGGTATTACGTTTATCGTCTGAGGGATTAGAAGTGAATCTTTGGGAATCTTTTCCAAGAAAGCCTGATAAGCCTGTTGGTATAGCTTCTGGAGGACGATGCTTTTGAGGCGGTCTTTATCGGCTTTGGTAACCACATTTACTTGCTTAACTGTGCCGCCAGAGGTAGGATTCGGGTTTAGCACTTGAACCTGGAGGGCCAGTGCTCCCTCCACTTTATTTATGAGATAAGCCCCCACATTTCCCATTGGCCCTGGGTCTACGGCCACAATCCCCACTTCGACCCGGCTCTGAAAAGCAGGGGGCAGGGTAGCGGTATCCACTGTGGTAAAGCGTATGTTAACGCCCGTAGAAGTGCCTACCACTGTTCCCATAGGAATAATTACTTCCTGGTTAGTCTTGTTGATGAAGACCACCGTACCCGTTGCCTTGGCATCAGGCACATCCTTTTTAGCTGTAGTGGGGATGTTGCCCCTGCCTGTTATCTCTATTCTCACCTTTCGAGCTGGCACTGATGCTTCGGCATAATCAATCTTCCTTATGTTTGGGTCCACCGTTATAGTTATCGTCTCGTTCAACGTCTCCCTGAGAGGGCTCAATTTCACCTGGGCTGAGGGGATGAAAAGCACGGAACCAATAATCACCATAACAACAAAAGGGATGATAATGAGCATCAAAGCCCAGACCGGGATGCCCTCCCTTTCCCTCGGAATCACCAGCGAAGTAGCCCTGGGGACACCTGGAACCCGTGAAAGCAGTGGTTGCGCTTTTGAGGCTGAAACCTTGGATGGCTTACTGCGTTTAGCCCGAGCCACCGAGCCGAAAACGGGGATTCCCACCTCACGGGCAAGCCGACGCACCAGGGCGTCCCGGGTAACCAGAGCCACTTCCAGGGCCAAATCCCTGGCTTTGCGGAGGAGGAGCTTCATATGAATGGGGTTAGTCAAGGCCTTATTGCCTTTGGGGATGACCAAGATAACCCGCTGGGCTTTAACCCAATCAAGCCTATCTTTTATGGAAATGATATCTTCATCCAGCTCAAGATATATAACTTGGGCGGTGCTCTGGCCTCTTGGGTCCTTTCCGAAAATATTAGCCATATTTGGTCACCCTGAGCTTGTGAATCCGTTCGGCAAAAGTCCATCTAATTTTACCACCCCTTTGCCATCAGAGCAACTATCAAAAACTTCGCTCTTGTTTACAAGATTGCACAAATTGGGCTTCGGCAATACAATGTCCGAAGCCCGTCAAATCCTCTTGTAGGCTTGGGTTTTTTCTGTTATAATTCTTGCAAAAGGAGTGCTTTTCTCAACACTGGCATCACCGATGTCCGAAAAAGCAGCACATTTTCTCCCTCTGGAGGTGTTATTATGGGCATTATAGATTTGCTGTGGCTCTTTATCATCTTTGCAAGCTTGAGCCCGATGTTCAAACAACGCCTGCTGGAGATGGAGCGAAATCGCCTTATCAGACAACTGGAGAAGAAAAGAGGGTCTCGGGTTATAACCCTTATCCACCGTCAGGAGACGATGTTCCTCCTGGGGATACCTTTCTCCCGGTACATTGACATAGAGGATTCAGAAGAGGTCCTGCGGGCCATACGCCTTACACCGGAAGATATGCCCATAGACCTGATACTCCACACCCCTGGTGGCCTGGTGCTGGCCGCCGAACAGATTGCCCATGCCTTAGTGCGACATAAGGCCCCGGTTACCGTTTTCGTGCCCCACTACGCTATGTCCGGCGGCACCCTCATAGCCCTGGCTGCCGATAAAATCGTGATGGACGAAAACGCCGTGTTAGGCCCTGTAGACCCCCAACTGGGCCAATATCCTGCTGCTTCGGTGCTGAAAGTCCTGGAACAGAAGGACATCAACGAAATTGACGATACCACCTTGATTCTGGCCGATGTAGCTGAGAAAGCCCGTCGCCAGGTCTTCAGGGCTGTCAAGCAAATCCTTACGGCCAACGGGCTGGATGAGCAGAAGGCCGAAAAGCTGGCCGAGGCTTTGAGTTCCGGTCAGTGGACCCACGATTACCCCATCACTTTAGAGGAAGCCAGGGATTTGGGGCTTCCGGTGAGCGATGAGATGCCCGAGGAGGTCTATGCCCTTATGAGCCTCTACCGCCAGCCTGCACAGCGGCGGCCTTCAGTTCAGTACATCCCTGTCCCCTATCGGCGTGAGGATGGGACAAGAGGAGGAAGGCGATGATTCCTTTGGCTGACGATATTCCCTCCCGACGCTTCCCCATAGTCACCTATTTCATCATTGCCCTTAATGTCTTGGTCTTCTTCTTTGAACTGGCTTTAGGGCCTCATCTGGACAAGTTTATCGCCGTCTTTGGGCTGGTACCTTGGCGGATTATGCACTTAGGACGGTATCCGCTCGTCTTCATCACGGTTTTTACCTCAATGTTTCTCCATGCCGGATGGGTACACATCTTTGGCAATATGCTTTACCTCTGGATCTTTGGGGATAATGTGGAAGATGCAATAGGGCACTTCCGCTTCCTGCTTTTCTACCTTATATGCGGGTTAACGGCTGCGGCGGCCCAGGTGCTTGCTAACCCCATCTCCCGCATCCCTATGGTAGGGGCAAGCGGGGCGGTGGCAGGGGTATTAGGGGCCTATTTCCTCTTCTATCCCAGGGCAAGGGTGCTTATGGCCATCCCTATCTTCTTTTACTTTGAAATCATCGCTGTCCCAGCACTTCTGGTGTTGGGGAGCTGGTTCTTAGTTCAGTTGCTCAACGGCCTGGCCACAATTACCGCAACCACGGCTATCACAGGCGGAGTGGCTTGGTGGGCCCACATAGGGGGCTTCGTGGCGGGGATGATTTTAGGCCCCCTCCTGAGGGAGAGGGAAAACCCTCCCTATTTCTACGTTTAGGGTGATGCCTTGAGCAAAAATTCCAGGACGAGGTGGCTGGTTCTCCTTCTCCTGCTCCTGGCCTTCCTCCTGCGGGTATACCGGCTGGGAGCCCAGAGCCTCTGGTACGACGAAGGGGTCAGCGCTTACCTGACCACCCTCAGCCCAGCGGAGTTGACCCGCTGGACGGCTGAGGATATACAGCCCCCTTTGTACTATTACGTCCTCTACCTTTGGGTTAGAGGGGCAGGGCGAAGCGAGTTCGCCCTGCGTTTTCCTTCCCTCTTCTTCGGCGTGCTGATGGTGCCTATGTTCTATCTCCTTGGGAAAAGGCTGGCCGGGGAAAAGGCCGCCATAATCGCTGCCCTCCTGGCCGCCATTTCCCCCCTTTACCTGTGGTATTCCCAGGAAGCCAGGATGTACACTCTCTTCACCTTCCTGGGGTTGCTCTCCTGCTGGCTGTTGTTAAAGCTGGCAAATCCTGGCTCTCAACCTGCGGGAGGATTCACCAGCCTCGCCTACCTCCTCACCAACGTCGCCGCCCTCTACACCCATTATTTCGCCTTCTTCCTGCTGGCCTTCCAAGGTCTTTTTTCCCTGATAACGGGGCTTGCCAATGCTGGGAAATCGCCCCAAGGAAGGCATCGGCTCCTGGGCATCCTGGCCCTGCAAGGGGCATCCGTGCTGGCCTATGCTCCCTGGCTTCCCTTCCTGTTGAACCGCTATCGGGTGGATGTGAGCTACTGGGAAGGCACCCTTAAACTCCACGAGGCCCTCCGCAAGGTGCTTATCTCCTTCAGCCTGGGCGAGACAATGCTGGAACAGAAAGCCCTTCCCCTCGCCCTCATCTACGGGGGACTTTTCCTCCTGAGCCTGACCCTTATGGCCGTGGCCCACAAAAGGCATAGCGTCCTTTTCCTGGCCCTTTACCTCTTCATTCCCCTCGTGGCCGTCCTTGCCCTTACCTACCGCAATCCCAAATTTAACCCCCGCTACCTTATGTTCGCCTCGCCTGCCTTCCTGTTGACCATCGCAGGTGGGATGGGGGCAATGTGGGAACTGAGGCCCCGATTTCTCTTCCGAGGCATCCTCGCAGCGATGGCGCTCTTCGTGGCAGCGAGTGCTTTCCAATCTGACCACAATCTCTATTGCGACCCGGCTTTCACCAAAGCTGACTTCCGGGGCATAGCCCGTTACATAAAAGAGCACATAGGCCCCAATGAGACGGTACTCCTGGTCTCGGGGCATATGTACCCGGTCTTCGCCTATTACTACGGTTGGGAGGGCTGGACCCCCCTGCCTCCCCTGCGGATAATCTCCACCAAAGACGTGTTGAACTTCGAGGTGGCCGATTCCCTCAACGAGGCCCTGGCTGGGAAAGAAGGGGTGTGGGTTGTCCTGTGGCAGGACGAAGTGGTGGACCCAAACGGAGTGGTGCTCAAGCTGCTGGCGGAAAACTGCCGCCCGATGCCTGTGGAAGCCTCCTTCTGGCACGTGCGATTGCGCCATTACCGGATGCCACCGGGGGTGCGGTTCAGCTCTTCCCCTTCAATAGAGCACCCTGCCGAGGTAAACTTCGGCGGCCTGGTGAAGTTCCTTGGCTACGACCTGGAT
>DRAO01000166.1 GCA_011041825.1 Chloroflexota bacterium | reverse complement strand
TGCTGGGCTTTGTATTCTGGTGTGAGGATTAGCCCGACGATGCCCCTTCGGCGAGGCCAAATGCCGTTTCCCTCTCGTGCAGCCATTTACGCAAGAGCGTAACCAATTCCTCAGGTAAGGAGAGAGAGGAAATGCTGTGGGGGGATTTGCTGTGGATTATCTGCTCTTACCTTATTGGCTCAGTGCCCTTCGCCTTCCTAATTGCCAGGATGAAAGGCATTGACCTGCGTGAGGTAGGGACTCGTAACATTGGCGGCAGCAACGTGTGGCACTCGGTGGGCAAGCTGGAAGGAACCATCGCTACGATATTGGACATTGGCAAAGGGGCGCTCGCTGTCGGGGTAGCCCAAAGGTTAGGCCTCCCCTTATGGGCCCAGGCTGCCAGCGCCGTGGCTGTGGTGGCAGGACACAACTGGCCCCCGATGTTGAGGTTTCAGGGTGGCAGGGGTATAGGAGCCAGCCTGGGCGCTATGCTCCTCTTGGTGCCCAAAGCAATGGGGGTAGCCCTCATATTCTATGCCCTGGGTTTCTTCAGCCGAGCCCTCGGGTTGGGGGTGGCTGTGGGACTGTTAATCCTCCCCTTGGCTACGTGGTGCCTGGGATACGGGACAATGGCGACGATAGTAGCGGCGATTATGTTCATATTTATGGTCATTCGGCGCTTGACGGGGATAGGTGTATTAGAAGAGATAAAAGCCTCTAAGGAGAAGGGTCGTCTCATCGCCTACCGGGTTCTATTTGACAACAATTATGGCCTGGGGCGCCTCTCCTGACGCATCCTTTCCCTTCGCCCGGTGTTAAATCTTGAAGAAGAACAAGGCCTTTGATTTATTAAGTTTCTTTCGGCTAGAGCCTTGTTTTTCACGGAGGTGCAAAGATGCAGAAAGTTGCGATAGTGACCGATACCACGGTGGATTTGCCCCACGAAATGGCGGAAGAATTGGCTATAGAGATGGCCCCTGTCCACGTTATCATAGATGGCAAGGATTACAGGGATAAAATTGACCTTACGGGGGCCGAGTTCTACAGGATGCTTCCCCACCTTAACCCCCTCCCTACCACCACAGGTGTAATGGTGGATGATTGGCTTGAGGCTTTTGAGAAAGCCCTTCAGAAAGCCGAAAGCATTATATGCCTCACCTTGCCGCCGGAACTGAGCGTCACTTATTCCTCGGCTCAGGCAGCCCGCCAGGCTATGCCCGAAGCGGACATCACCATCATTGATACCAGGACTGCTACGGCAGGTGAAGCCCTCATCGCCATTGCGGCGGGCAGGGCAGCCAAGGAGGGAAAGAGCAAGGAGGAGGTCATAGCCCTGGTGAATGAGCTCATCCCCAAGGTGGATACCCTTTTAACCTGCGATACCATAGAGTATCTGAGGCGGGGTGGCAGGCTCAATGCCCCTCAAGCCTTGATAGCGAACTTCCTTAACCTACGTCCCATCATCCGCTTGAGGGATGGAGCCCTCACCCCTGTGAGAAGGACCCGTTCCCGCCGTGTCTCCCTCAATGCAATCCTCGATTTGATGGCTCAGGAAATAGGCGAAGGGGAGATTTGCGCTGCCATCCTCCACGCCCTCGTCCACGATGAGGCAGAGGCATTTAAAGCCGAAATTGAGAACCGCTTCCGGTGTCGGGAGGTTATAATCCTCGATGACCTGGGGCCTGTGGCGGGGACCCACCTAGGCCCCGGAGCCATAGGAGTGGGCTATTATGTGGTCTCAGAGTGAGAAACTGAAATTCACCATCCCTCCGGATTATGACAAATGCTTCGGCTGTGGTCAGGCCAATCCAGTGGGGCTTAAGCTACGTTTTCAAAATGACAATGGTGTCGCTAAAGCCAGCTTTACCCCTGGGCCTGAGTATCAAGGCTGGGAGGGCATACTCCATGGAGGGGTAATGTGCGCCGCCCTGGACGAAGCCCTCGGTTACGCAGCCTATTTCAGGGGGATAAAAGCCGTGACGGGTAAGCTGGAAGTCCACTTCCGCAAGCCCGTGCCGGTGAGGAGCAACCTCACCCTTACCGCTTGGATAACCCGTGAGACAAAGCGTTTCCTTGTGGCTAAAGCAAAAGCCGCTTTCGAGGATGGCAGCGTAGCCGCTGACGCTACGGCCATCCTCTTCGTCGTCCCGTAAAAACTGCGCTCTTCGGTAAGGGATGTTCCTGTCCAAAGGGACGTTGAAAAATTCCGAGGTCAACCCCCACCCGTGAGGCAAAGAAGGGAAAAAGAGGTATCTTCTCGCACGGCAGCTTCGCTGCCGTGCGAGAAGATACCCCAAAAAGCCTTTTTAACCCGCCCCCATCAGGGGGAACCCTTTGAGGAAGAACGGCGTGGCACTTTTTCAACATCCTCCTATGTAAATAACTTGCTCAGCAGTGAACCGCCTGGGACACCTTTGCGGAATTCTCTAGGAAAGTTATTTCTTCGACGGCGGCTTCGCCGTCGAAGAAATAACCCCTCCTTTTGTGAACAAGGGCGTCAGGAATTCTCGTTTAACAAACCGCTGATGTAAACTTTAGCAAGGGAGAAGGTGGAGGTGAGGCTTGATACGCATAGCCCTTGATGCAATGGGGGGAGATTTTGCCCCTGAGGAAATAGTTAAAGGAGCCCTGGAAGCGGCACGTGAAGGTCTGGCCGCCATCACATTGGTAGGCCCTCGGGAACGGATTGAGCCGCTCCTGACCTCCGAGGAAAGTCAAGGCCTTCCCATTTCCATCCACCATACCGACCAGTTCATCGTGGATGGAGAACCCCCTGCCCGGGCATTGATGACCAAGAGGCGAGCCTCAATGCTCATAGCCGCCAAGCTTGCCGGAGAAGGCCAGGCCGATGCTGCTGTAACTATGGGACACACGGGAGCGGCTATGATCTCGGCTTTATGGACATTTGGAACTCTAGAGGGCATCGAACGGCCAGTGGGAGGGGGGGCTCCTTTCTTCTTCGCTCCGCAAACGATTGTCCTCGACCTGGGGCCTAATGTGGATTGCAAACCCCGTCATTTCCTCCAATTCGCTGCCCTGGGAGTAGCTTATGCCCGCTGCTTCCTGGACGTTGAAAACCCCACCGTTGCTATCCTGTCCAATGGCACGGAGGAAGGCAAGGGCAATCAGCAGGCAAAGGAAGCCTATCGTCTTCTCAAGGAAAGCCCCTTTAACTTCATAGGCTATGTAGAAGGGTGGGACCTGGCCCTTGGCAAGGCCAACGTTGTGCTCTGTGACGGCTTTGTAGGTAATATCCTCCTAAAGTTCTTCGAGGGAATGGGGACAGTAATATCGGACTGGCTCAGGAAGAAATTAGGTAAACTTACAGAAAATGCGGCTATCCTTGCCATCCCCGATGAGCTTGGCCACCTGATAAGCGTAGAGGAGCGCCTGGGCGGTGGACCACTGCTGGGGGTCAAAGGGGTGATGGTGGTGGGACACGGTCGCTCTAAGGCTCCCGCCGTTAAGAAAGCCATTGCGGCAGCCTGCCGGGCTGTGGAAGGGAATTTTATCCATGCCATTGAGGCGGAGCTGGCTAGAGTAATGAGCTTGCTTGAAGCCCAAGCGCAACCTTAAATTCTCAGTCTGGAGGGGAAGTATGGAGCGGGTTGTCATTACCGGATTGGGAGCCATAACACCCATTGGTAATACGGTGGAGGAATTCTGGAAGAACCTGGTCAATGGAGTCTCGGGGATAGGCTTTATAACCTCCTTCGACACTTCTAACCTCCCTGTGCGCATCGGGGCTGAGGTCAAGGATTTCCACCCCGAGGAATATATGGACTTCAAGATGATAAAGAGGAGCAGCCGCAGCACCCAGTTTGCCGTGGCCGCTGCCCTGCAGGCCCTGAAAGATGCCGGCTTGGAGATAACCGAAGACAACGCCACCAGGGTCGGGGTGGTCCTCAACACCGGAGGTGGAGGGATAGCCGGGGTTTACCAGGAGACCCTGAATTTCGTGAAAAGAGGGCCTCGATTCGTAAACCCGCTTTTCATCCCCATCATAATGCCTAACGCCCCCTCCTGTGTGGTTTCCATCGTTACCGGCGCCAAAGGGCCAGTGATAACCAGCACCTTGGCCTGTGCCAGTGGGAACCACGCTTTCCTGGAGGCCCTGCACATAATAAGGCGAGGCGAAGCTGATGTCGTGATTGCCGGGGGCACCGAATCGGGCAATGTACCCATCACCTTTGCAGCCCTGAGCAGGATGGGAGCCCTGGCTAGCTTTAACGATGAACCCTGCAAGGCTTGCAGGCCGTTCGATAAAAACCGCTGTGGCTTCGTGTACGGGGAAGGGGCAGCGGTGATGATTGTGGAAAGGGAAGAACACGCCCGAAAGAGAGGTGCCCGCATATATGCCGAGGTGGTAGGCGGGGCAGTCACTGCTGATGCTTATCACATCACCGCCCCTGACCCCGATGGAGATGGGGCGGCACGGGCAATGCGTCTGGCCTTGGAGAACTCCGGTATGCGGCCCGAGGATATAGATGTGATTTTTGCCCACGGCACCGGCACCCCCCTCAACGATGTCTCTGAAACCAAAGCCATAAAGAAGGTCTTCGGCGAGCACGCTTACCGCCTGGTGGTTACGGCAACTAAATCTATGTTAGGCCACCTTCTGGGGGCAGCCGGGGCGGTCTCTTCCCTGGCGGCTGTGCTTTCCATCCGGGACGGCATTGTGCCCCCCACCATAAACCTGGAAGAACCCGACCCCGAATGCGACCTGGATTACGTGCCCAACGTAGCCCGCAAGATGAAAGTCAGGACTGCTATGGTGAACGGGTTTGGCTTTGGCGGCCAGAATGTCGCCACCATCTTCAGGAAATATGAATAGAAAGTCCACCGGCTCCCTGCACGCTTTCGCCTGCATACTTGCATTGTGGCTGGCCTGGGCCTTGCGCCTCCTCCTGCTGGGGGACAAAAGCATATGGTGGGACGAAGGCTGGACGGTCTGGACCATCCGCAAGGGATTCTCTGAGATAGCTCGCTGGACAGCTGCCGATACCCATCCTCCCCTGTATTTCTGGCTCCTCTCCGGATGGAGGGCATTGGTTGGCGAAGGGGAATGGCTGCTCCGTTTCCCCTCCGTGGGGGCCGGGTTGTTGATGGTTGCCGTGGCTGTCCCGGTGGGGAAACGCCTGGGCGGATGGAAAGCAGCCCTGGGGGCAGCGTTGCTCCTGGCCCTGCACCGCTTCGCCATCCGATGGAGCCAGGAAATACGGATGTACGCCCTGGCAGCCTTATTCGCTTTCATCTCGGTGTGGGCGCTTATGGCCTGGCTGGAAAACCCCGGACGGAGGAAAGCCGCCTGGGGTTATGTCATCTCCACCACCCTCGCCCTTTACACCCTTTACCTGAGTGGAATGACGCTGGTTGCCGAGAACTTGGCAGTTTTCCCTTGGCTGATTTGGAAGCGCCGCTGGAAGCTGCTCTTCCGCTGGAGCACCTTGCAAGGGGCAATAATCGGCCTCCTCGCCCCCTGGTTCCTCTACGCCCTCCAGCATATGCGGACCTGGTCGGTGGCCGAGCCCTTTTCCCCTGCCCATTACCTCTGGCTCTGGGCCACCATCTTGACCACAGGAGCCCCGGCTTACCTTGAGCGATATATCCCTTTGGTGGCGGGATGGAGCCTGTTCGCCTTAATCGTCCTGGGCGCAATATTGGCGGGAATTCGTATGGATTTCCGAGCAAAGAGCGAGGAGAAGACCTTTTACCTGGGCCTGTTTCTATGCTGCCTCCTGGTGCCTCTGGGATTCGTTTATCTCCTCTCCATCCCCCGGGGGTTCTTGTACACCCCTCGCCTGGAGGCCCGCTATTTGCTCTTCAGCCTTCCGGCTTTTGCCTTACTGATGGCCTGGGCCGTGAAAGAAGCAAAACCGCTAATGGGCAGGGAGATGGCAGGTGCGTTTCTGGTGTTAGCAACTGCCCTGTGGGTGCTTCCCGAATATTATGCAGGGCGTCACCTCCAAGATGATTATATCTCCATAGGGGCAATGCTACGCCTGACCAGGGCAGAGGATGAGGGGGTGGTGCTCCACACCGATATGGATTGGCCTGTATTCGCTGCCCATTACCCGGGGGAATGGGTGGGAATCCCCAATGCCCAGCCGCTTTCCCAGGAATGGCTGGATGGATACCTGGGCCCCCTGTGGGAGCGGTCCGGAGGGCTTTGGCTGGTGCAGAACCCCGATGCCCTCCGTGCTGATCCGGGCCGGGAAGTCACCCGATGGCTGGAAAGGCGAGGAGATAAGGTGGCTGCCTTCAGGGTGGGGCCACATACCTTAACTCTTTACCGGAAGAGGGACCTGGAGAGGAAGCCCTTCATCTCCCAAGAGGCCGTTCCCCTTTTCCTTAAGGATTTAGGGCGTTACAAGGCCGGGATACCGCTACACAGGATGCGGACCGGCGATGAGACGGCCCTCCTAGTATGCGGAAGCGAGCCCGCCTCTCTCATCCTATCCCTCGGCGATTTTGAATGGTTGAGCGGTGATTTCAAGGGTTCCCTGGGCTGTGAACTTTTCCCCCTGGTAGCTCCCCCCTTATCGGGCCGCTATCCTGTAATGCTGCGGATAGGGGAAAAAGGGACTGTTAAACTGGGGGTTATGGAGTTAGAAAAGCTGCCCTTACCCCAAACCTACGGGCCAGGGGAGATGATACGGACTTCCTTTGAATGGGAAGGTGGGCTCAGATTGCTGGGTTACAAACTTGGTGAAGGCCCCTATCAGCCTGGGGGTAAGTTTAAGCTAGCAATGCATTGGCAAGCCGGAAGGCCCGAGCAAGTCCGCCTGGTGCTCTTCGTGCACGTGTTAGGGGAAGTATACAATGCCAGCCAGGGCAACTTCCTGTGGGGACAGCGGGATGCCGAACCGGCATTACCTTCCACCGCCTGGCTCCCGGCCAGGGATGGGTGGAAGAATGGGAAGTGCCAATCCTTCCCTCTGCTCCGTCCGGGCGTTATAAGCTGGAGCTTGGCTGGTACGATATGGCTACCGGCAAGCGCCTACCTCTGGTAGAACCGGAGGACGTGGCCGGGGCCGATTCCATAATCCTGGCCGAAATAGAGGTGAGGGGGGCAACTGCCGACCTAAGGAAGCGATGAAAAAACACCTGTGGCGGCGGGGAAGCTTCGCCGCCACAGGTGCAAATGTTGGGACACACACGCCCAGGAAGTTACTCAATCTGGATGGCCTCCACGGCGCATCCCTCAGCTGCCGTCCTGACGCAATCTTCCAGGTTATCGGGGGCCTCACCACGGGTAGGGTCACCATCCACCCGGTATTGCTCAACTATCTGGCTGGTGCCTTCCTCGCTTTCCTCAAAGAACTCCGGACAATCGGACCAGCAGGCCCCGCAGCTGATGCATTCTTCTTGGTTGATGGTGACCTTGAGCATCGCCGCACCTCCTTTGCTAGGATTAAGTTTTTAACGGCAGTGTGGGCTGCCACAGAAATGCTCATCCCTTAATGATGAGCCCTTCTTCAATCCTGAGGCTTCAACGGGAATTGGCATCTCTTCCCTTGAAGGCGGATGTGTCCCAAGCATTCCAAATTATATCACAGTTTTCGCTTTTCGCAAAAAGTTGGTCGAAAAAGAGCAGCGGCGAAGCCGTTGCCCACAAAAACACCTCCCCCAAAGCCCTTGTGAGCGTATCACGTTGGGGACATACAGGTAGCTGAAACCGGCCTCCAAGCTCCGTAATAGGGCCGAAAAAGGGGGCTGCGTTTGCCCATAATGAATTTGAGCCAACCCGTGAAATAGGGTACAATTCACCCTTCACCTGGCCGACGACCACCCCTTTCGGATACGAATGCTGATGCTTTTCCTGCGCCTTTTGGAAGTTCCAGGCCCCCAGCGGGGTGGACGCCGCACCCGTGATGGACGAACTCCCTTCATCGCCCAGGAGAAGCTGGCAGCCTGGTTTGGGATGCCTCAGCCCCACATA